>NZ_QUDI01000049.1:0-34930 GCF_003477465.1 Parabacteroides sp. AF48-14 | reverse complement strand
GTCCTAATTTCCATTGCGACCGTGCTAATAGGTAGTGCACTCGGCACCTCACGAAGATTAGGACGGTCGTAATGGCGATTTGCACGGTCGTAATTGAAAAGAGGACCGTCTTTAGGGCAAAAAAGCACCTGAATTTCCTTGCGATATTTGGGACGCCGTCCGTTTTATTTTCAAATATTCGATTCTCCGGGAGTTAAGCTTTATCACTTTGTCAGTGTTTCCTGTTTTCGATAATCAAATTGTATGCATTCCGAAGTGACCTCGGCACCCCATTTCCTCTGTTGTCAGACAAAAAGGCCAAAACAATGAAAAGAGTCAATCCAAAACCGATCAAGATTTCGGACGAAATAGAAAAATGGCCGAAACAGGGGGTTATTGTATATTTCCCAATTTTATAAAGCTTCAGTTCCTGCCCGATGAATCAACAGGACCGTTTATACATATTAAGTAATCAAGCATATTTCAGACTCCGGCGAAAGAAGTTTTTTCAATTGAGCCAATAATTACAGAATCTGAAACAACGAAATAAAATATTTTTGTGTAAGTTTGCATCCGCTAAGCGTGACATTTTAATACAGAACTTAAATACAAGAGTTATGCAATCAATTGACAATTTCAATTTTGCCGGCAAAAAGGCATTTGTAAGAGTTGACTTTAACGTTCCTCTGGACGAAAACTTCAACATCACAGACGACACTCGTATCCGTGCCGCCCTTCCTACTCTGAAAAAGATTTTAGCAGACGGAGGCAGTGTAATTATCGGTTCTCACTTGGGACGTCCGAAAGGCGTTACTGACAAATATTCACTGAAACACATCCTGAAACACGTTTCCGAATTATTAGGTGTGGATGTTCAGTTTGCTAACGACTGTATCGGCGAAGAAGCCGGTGCCAAAGCTGCCGCTCTCCAACCGGGCGAAGCATTGTTGCTTGAAAACCTTCGTTTCTATGCTGAAGAAGAAGGCAAACCGAGAGGATTGGCTGAAGATGCAACAGACGAAGAAAAGAAAGCTGCCAAGAAAGCCGTTAAAGAAAGCCAGAAAGAATTTACAAAGAGATTGGCTTCTTATGCTGACTGCTATGTAAACGACGCATTCGGTACGGCTCACCGTGCTCACGCTTCTACGGCTCTGATCGCCGACTACTTCGACACCGACCACAAGATGTTCGGTTACCTGATGGAAAAAGAAGTGAAAGCTGTTGAAAAAGTAATGAACGACATCGCTCGTCCGTTTACCGCTATCATGGGTGGTTCCAAAGTTTCTTCCAAAATCGAAATCATCGAAAACCTGCTGAACAAGGTAGACAACCTGATCATCACAGGCGGTATGACTTATACATTTACAAAAGCACAGGGTGGTAAGATCGGTAAATCAATCTGCGAAGATGACAAGCTGGATCTGGCTATCGACCTGATGAAGAAAGCGAAAGAAAAAGGTGTAAACCTGGTATTGGCTGTTGACGCTAAGATCGCTGACGATTTCAGCAACGACGCTAAGACTGCTTATGCTAACGTAAATGAAATTCCTGATGGATGGGAAGGTCTTGACATCGGTCCGAAGACAATCGAAATCTATGCCGACGTGATCAAGAACTCCAAAACGATCCTTTGGAACGGTCCTACAGGCGTATTCGAATTCGAAAACTTTACAGACGGTTCACGTGCAGTAGGCGAAGCTATCGTTGAAGCAACCAAGAACGGCGCATTCTCATTAGTAGGTGGTGGCGACTCTGTAGCTTGTGTTAACAAGTTCGGTCTGGCAAGCGGCGTTTCTTACGTTTCTACAGGTGGTGGCGCTTTGCTGGAAGCGATCGAAGGTAAAGTTCTTCCGGGTATCGCTGCTGTTAAGGGCGAACCTTACAAATAAGAAACAGATCGTAAATATCTAATAGAAAAGGGCTGTCTTCCATTTGAAGACAGCCCTTCTTTTTTATTGTAGCCGGATCACTTTATTGCAACCGGATCGGCTTCCCGCTCTTGGCACTTTTGATAGCAGACTCCAGTATCTCGACAACGATCAGATTGTTTTCCAAAGAAGACAAATCGGTCGGAGCAACCTGGATATCTCCGCGTACGGCCGCTTTCAGGTAATAGAAGGAATCGTTATAAGGAGCTTGCAGTTTGGGTGACTGCCATTGGGTTTCTTTCTTGTCCTTATAAACACGCATATGGGTCGGCGTGTCCTGGTAAATGTATCCTTTGCTACCATATATATGCATATCTTTCCGGTTTATCGGCCAGTTCCATGAACCCATTATCTGGACAGTCGCATCCGGGTATTCGGCAACAATCGTCGCATCATCATCCACATTCGGATATTTGTCGGGCTTCTGATGGTTCAGGACAGCATATACGCTGACCGGTTTCTGCCCGTCCATCAACCAGGTAGCGAGGTTAACACCATAGCAGCCGAAATCGATAACGGCACCTCCGCCATTCAGCTTCGGATCTGTCAACCAATCGGTAAACGCCTTTCCGCAACCGATTTCAAAAGGTCCCTGATGGCCGTCATATACATTCATACGGGTTATCTTACCAATCGCGTCGTTTTCCTTTATCAGGCGGTATGCTTCATGGTTCGTTTCATACCAGGTCGTTTCATAATTGGTAAGCAACAGAATCTTGTTTTTGCGGGCAAGGCTTGCCATCCGGTTGGCATGCTCCATATTGACAGCCAACGGCTTTTCGACCATCACATGGATACCGCGCGGCGCACATGCCTCCACCACGGCAAGGTGATCATAAATGGAACCGTAGGCAACAACCACTTCCGGCTTCGCCTTATCCAGCATTTCTCCTAAATCGGCATAGAAACAGGATGCCGGTAATTTTTTACTTAGCCCGTTATTCGCTCTCAGTTCAGCATCCGGTTCCGAAACGCTACTACCTCAAAATCGCCCCTGTCCATGCGGACAATCACTTCGTGCAGGTGCCCGTGAGAAACTCCGGCAACTCCCAGGCGAAGCGGCTTTCCCGACTGGGCATTTACGAACAAGGGGATAAAAAACAATGACAAGGCAATAATTGCCGTAATAAATCTACGTGTGTACATGGTCTATATAAAATTGATTTGTAGCAAAGATATAATTTTTTTGTACCTTTGCCCCTCGTTATTACAGAAAAACAACATCTAAGAAATAATAAAGAAATGGCAAAAGAGCTGAAAGAACTGACTCCGAGAAGTGTGAACTACTCGCAGTGGTACCAGGATCTGGTAATCAAAGCGGATCTGGCAGAAAATTCTGCAGTACGCGGCTGTATGGTGATTAAGCCTTACGGATATGCAATTTGGGAAAAGATGCAACGTATCCTCGACGATATGTTCAAGGAAACAGGTCACGTAAACGCTTACTTCCCATTGCTGATCCCGAAATCATTCCTGAGCAAGGAAGCCGAACATGTGGAAGGTTTCGCAAAAGAATGCGCCGTTGTAACTCATTATCGTCTGAAAACAAACCACGACGGCACAGGTGTTGTGGTCGACCCGGCCGCCAAATTGGAAGAAGAACTGATTATTCGTCCGACTTCCGAAACAATCATCTGGAACACATACCGCAACTGGATACAGTCTTACCGCGACCTGCCTATTCTTTGTAACCAGTGGGCAAACGTAATGCGCTGGGAAATGCGTACCCGTCTGTTCCTCCGTACCGCAGAATTCCTGTGGCAGGAAGGGCATACCGCCCATGCGACTCAGGAAGAAGCTGAAATCGAGGCAAAAAAGATGCAAGGTGTTTATGCAAACTTTGCAGAAAACTATATGGCTATGCCTGTCATCAAAGGGGTTAAGTCTGCAAGCGAACGCTTCGCCGGAGCTTTGGACACATATACGATCGAAGCCATGATGCAGGACGGAAAGGCACTTCAGGCCGGTACTTCCCACTTCTTAGGACAGAACTTCGGCAAGGCGTTCGACGTTACCTTTATCGACAAGAACGGAAAGAGCGACTATGCATGGGCTACATCATGGGGAGTTTCGACCCGCCTGATCGGTGCCCTGATCATGTCCCATTCCGACGACAACGGTCTGGTATTGCCTCCCCACCTCGCTCCTATCCAGGTAGTGATCGTGCCGATCTACCGCAGTGCGGAACAATTGGCGCAGATCAGCGAAAAGGTCGACGGTATCGTTTCCAAGCTGAAAGCGCTGGGTATCTCAGTTAAATATGATGACGCCGACAACAAGAAACCGGGTTGGAAGTTTGCCGAATACGAACTGAAAGGCGTTCCCGTACGTCTGGCTATGGGCGGACGTGACCTGGAAAACAACACGATCGAGGTAATGCGCCGCGACACACTGGAAAAAGAGACAGTGACTTGCGACAACATCGAAACATACGTTCAAAGCCTGTTGGAAGAAATCCAGAAGAATATCTTCCAAAAAGCACTCGACCACCGTACGGAAAAGACAATCACTGTCGATACATACGAAGAATTCAAAGAAAAAATCGAAGAAGGCTACTTCATCATGGCCCACTGGGACGGTACTCCCGAAACAGAAGAGCAGGTGAAGAACGAAACCAAAGCGACCATCCGCTGTATTCCTTTGGAAGGCGACAAGACTCCGGGCAAATGTATGGTAACCGGCAAACCTTCCGCACAGCGCGTATTGTTTGCACGGGCTTACTAATCAACCGAAATTTATATAATAGAAGAGAGGGTGCCAGGTTGAATCTGACACCCTCTTCTTATTTAAGACTTATCTTTTCCAAATCATCCGGTACAACCACAAATCCTGAAAAATTAAGGCTGGCTTCTGCCGTATAATCTTTCTTGCGGGTATCGAGACGGCTATCTTCCGTATGATATAACAACAGGTTCTTCACATTCAGTTCTTCCGCCAACCGGCCGGCTTCCAACGCCGTGCTATGGTGTTTTTCATAAGGCTTGAAAATCTCACGGTCTTCATACAGGCAAAAAGCCTCGCATAGCAGCCAGTCTGCATTTTCCACATATTGGCGGTTCGATTCATTGTAAGGTTCATCACCCAGACAAACCAATGATTTTCCGTCCGGAAGCAATGCCCGAAAACCAAACTGTTTTTCTTTCGTAGACAAAATATCAAAACATTGAAGTTCCATATCTCCTATCCGGAGCACATCCTTATCCGCTATCTCATGGAACAGGACTTGCTTGCCCAACAATGCTATTTGCTTTTGGGAAAGCATCATCCGGAGCATATAGTCCAAAACCTGCAATACTTTAGCATGGCTATAAAGGTTGAATGTCCCCGTATAACGTTTACTCAACATCCGTTGAATCACCATCCGGACAACCCAAACTGCTCCCAATATATGGTCCGTATGAGCATGCGTCACATACATTTCATGTATATCGGCCAGTTGTACCTGTGCCTTTTCCAGTTGGGTTAATATGCCGTTTCCACCCCCTGCATCCACCAAGAGCAGAGTCTCTTCCGTTTTAATAATAAAACAAGTATTGTAGCATTTGGTTACAGTTGCATTTCCAGTACCGAGCATGATCAGTTCCGTCGCTGTCTTTTTCATTTTATTGTAGAATTATTTCGTGCAAATGTACATAAAAGGCCTCTATTTTTCATTTATCTTCTCTATCTTTGGAGAAGAAACAAATTAGAACTTGTATGGAGCTCATTCTTCCAACCAATCAGAATACTTCAACACCTGTCACACTCGACACAAAAGTGTTGGTCGTAATCGGGGCCAACGGATCCGGCAAAAGTTCCTTCGGCAGAGAGTTGCACAAACGATATGCAGGACGAAGCGTATGGATATCCGGAATGCATTCCCTCTTTCTCAGTAGCGAGGAGAATGAAACGCCCGCGGACGGCAATGAACTGGCACGGCTTCAGTCGATGATTGCCGAACGGCTTTTCATGCCCCGTTTGTCGGAATATGAAAAACTGATCCTGCATCTGCAAACAGAAGAGTTTGAAGCTGCCGTCAAATACAAGGAAGATTGTAAACTCACACCCGATTTGTTGCCGCCGGTAACCAAGATAGACCGTATCCAGACCATCTGGGAAAAGATGTTCCCACACAACCGGCTGGTGCGCAAATCAGGTTTCATCGAATTAGCTTCTACCAGTATCGACGGAGATTCATATACAGCCGGCCGGATGAGTGACGGTGAAAAGTTAGTGTTTTATCTGATCGGAGCCGTACTTTGTGCTCCGGTGAATGCCCTCTTAATCATCGAAGAACCGGAAATCCTGCTTCACGACTCTATCAAGAATCCCTTATGGGACGAGATAGAAACCATACGTCCGGATTGCACCTATGTATACCTGACACACGACATCGACTTCGCCGCCTCACGCGACAGCAGCAAACGGCTGTGGATACGTTCCTACAATGCAGACGCCCGGATATGGGATTATGAACTGATCGAAAACTCCGACACCTTCCCGGAAGAGGTTTATATGGAAATTTTAGGAAGCCGTAAACCGATCCTGTTTATCGAAGGGACAGATTCGAACAGCATAGACAACCGGCTTTATCCGCTTATTTTCCCGGATTATAAAGTGAAGCCGATGGGCGGTTGCCAAAAGGTAATCGAAACGACAAAAGCGTTCTCACAACTGAAAGACTTCCACACATTGGACTCCAAAGGGATCGTAGACCGTGACCGCCGGACAGAGGGCGAGATCGCTTACCTGCGCGAACAGCATATCTATGTACCCGACGTCGCCGAAGTCGAAAACCTGCTGATGCTGGAACCGGTTATCAAGACTGTTGCCAAACGCCTGATGAAAGACCCTGAAGTGGTTTTCAGCCAGGTGAAAGAAAACGTGATCAAGCTTTTCCTGAAGGATCTCGAAAGCCAAGTGCTGCTCCATGCCCGCCACCGGGTGCAAAAGAAGTTAGAAACAGCACTGAACCGGAAAATGAGTACGGTTGAAGAACTGACCGAGCATGTGGAAAGCATTCGCGAAACGGTGCACGTAGACGATATCTATACAGGGATCAAGAGTAAGTTCATCCAATATGCCGAGACCGGCGATTACAAAAATATCCTCCGCGTCTACAACCAGAAAGGGATGTTGCCGCAATCCCAATTATGTAAATACTGTGGTATCAGCAACAAAGAGAGTTACTTAAATCTCATCCTCTCCATACTCCGGGAAAACAAGGAAGATGCCGATGTGATCCGGACTTCCATCAAAGAATGTTTAGGAACATAAAAAGTTTCTCAAAATGAAGAAAAAGTCCGTAAAAAGTCGTTCTTTTGCATTCTAATTAAAATGAATATAATGGGGTGAAGGCTCCTTACCGATTTAAACTATGCGCACACCGACTCTTCAATATCTCTATCTGCAAAAACCGGTAACGATGGTTATCGTCATTTGTATTATCTCTGTCCTCCCTTGGATAGGGCTGGGAGATTTTTCAACAAAAGGAGAACCTCGCGAAGCTGCAGTCGCAGTTTCGATGCTTGAAACAGGCAACTGGGTTTTGCCTCAGGTCTACGCAAACGAATTTGCTTACAAGCCGCCATTGGCGCATTGGATGATGGCCGCAGCCTCTCTGCCGCAAGGGCATGTGACCGAGTTTTCTTCCAGGTTGCCGTCTGCGCTGGCATTTATCACACTAATCGGTTTTACATTGGTTTTCTTCGGTAAGCGGCTACGGTTTCAGCAAGCTTTTATTGCAACGCTACTGCTTATTACCTGTATCGAGATACACCGGGCTGCAATGACTACCCGTGTGGATATGCTATTGACAACGTTTATGGTGATCGGGCTTTTCCAACTATACCGATGGGAAGACAAACTGGATCTGAAAGGTGTGCCGATTGCCATTCCCGCCCTGTTAGGATGTGCCGTCCTGACGAAAGGGCCTGTAGGCCTTATCCTGCCGCTGTTTGTTTTCGGCGTTTACCTGCTGATGCTTCGCAAGTATTCCTGCCTGGTGATATTCAAAGCGCTTCTCTATGCCGGTATTTCTTCCCTGTTCCTGCCCTTACTGTGGTATGTTGCAGCCTGGAAACAGGGGGGCGATGCATTCTTGAATGTGGTATTGGCTGAAAACTTCGGACGTTTTTTCCATTTGAGCACGCCGGAAATCCATTATGAACTGGGACATGAAAACGGTGTCTGGTACAATTTCATGACATTGGCTGCAGGATTTATTCCTTGGACAATCTTCTTCTTTTTCTCTTTATTCGGATTGAAGCTCCACAAACCGGAGAAATCTATGAAAGAGATTCTGAAAGACACCTGGAACAAGATACAATCGATGGAAAAAGAGAAACTGTTCAGTCTGGTCGCATTGGTTTGTATCATCTTTTTCTATTCGATACCATCCAGCAAACGGAGCGTATATCTGATGCCTGCCTATCCGTTTATCGCGATATTCCTGGCTCAGTACACTTTATATATCACAGAATACCGGACCAAAGTCACACGTCTGTTTGCCGCATTCATGGCTTCGATCACAGCTGTCGTAATGATTGCCGTAGGGTTGACAATGGCGGGTGTAATCGATCCTGTCAAAATAGCAAGCCAATACACGAACCGCCAAGCTGCATTGGAAATGGTGGAGATGGTTTCGAATATGTTCTCGCATCCTTGCGGGTTGACGATCTGCATCTTGTTAGTTATACTGGCTATTCTGGCAACAGTCTATTACCAGATGTTTAAGAAGATCAATATCAAGATACTATATGCAACGATAGCGCTTGCTTTCGGTATTAACCTGCTGATCGACGGTGTTGTGATGCGCGGAATACGCCAGGGAAGTTCAGCCCGTCCGTTTGCCGAGCTGGTTCAGAAAGAATATCCGTTGGATGACACGAATATGTATGTCGTGAATGACCTGAAAACATATTCCAATCTTTACGGATTGAATTTCTACTTGGGGAATAAGTTCCATAACTTCGATCAGGAACAGCCGGTCAGCGGTTTCTTTTTCTGTACGGCGAAAGACTTGGAAAAAATCCAAAAAAATTATGGAGATAAGTACACGTTCAGTCTACTTACCTCCACAAAGAATGTTATCGCTGATGTACGTCAAAGAATCGTACTTTGCAGCTTTTTACAGAACGAATAATCAGTATTTAAAGACTTTACCGCCGGCCAATACTTCCTGCCGTGCTTCATCGAACGTAGCCTTTTCACCGGTACGAAGAGATGCTGTACACATGATATTGGCAATCGAATGGTTGTAACCGGCATCTACAGGAGCATGCGGTTGTTTGCGGCTCTTTACGCATTCCATCCAGTTACGCATATGCAGGTTTGTCATCGGATCGGAACCGGTATTGGAACCTGTTTCCACTTTGATAGACGGCAAAACATATTCATCCAACAGATTCGGCTGCATACCCATTTCATCTGCAAAACGTTTGGTCAGACCACCTTCGGATGTTACTTTATTCGTATCCAGATTCAATGTCCCGCCATTGGAGAAATACAATTCTTTCGTCCCGCCGGCAGAGTTATGCATACGGGAAGAATAAACCACCTGGAAGTTTTGTGAGCCGTCGGGAGTACCATAGTCGAACACTGCCGTCATCGTGTCATAACTGCGACGTCCGTCATTCCACTGATAGATACCGCCATTGGCAGCTACGCTACGCGGATGGTTGCATCCCGTAAACCAGTGTACCGTATCGATCTGATGCGACATCCACTGACCGGGGATACCGGACGAATACGGCCAGAAGAGGCGATACTCCAGATATTTACGCGGATCCCACTCTTCATACGGACGATTCAACAGGAAGCGTTTCCAGTCTGTATCTTTTTCAAAACATTGTGCAACCAACGCCGGACGACGCCAGCGACCGGGTTGGTTGACATTCCAGCACATCTCTACCATCGTGATCTTACCGAACTTACCGGAACGGATAAAATCATTAGCCGCATGATAGTTAGGCGCCGAACGGCGTTGAGAACCAATCTGCACGATCTTTCCACTTTCCAGCACAGCTTTACGGGCGGCACGGGCATCCTCCATTGTTTCAGCAAACGGTTTTTCAACATAAGCATCGCATCCGGCTTTAACCGCTTCGATACAATGCAAAGCATGCTGGAAATCAGAAGTCGCCACAATCACTGCATCGCATATTTTAGCGTCATACAGTTCCTCATTGTTGCGGAACGCCTTTACCTTCTTTCCATACTTTTCCTGGAAGAAAGCAACCCCTTCTTCCCGGCGCTTTTTCCATATGTCGGAGACGGCTACGATCTCAAATCCCAACTCATCGGCACAAGCCATAAAAGACGGAATCAGCGAATAGCGGGCACGGTCTGAAAAACCGACAATGCCCACACGTATCTTTTCGTTTGCTCCCATTATGTTAGCGTAACTTTCAGTACTGAAACCCAGTCCGCCAATAGTCAGACCGGCCGCGCCCAAAGCGCTGTGTTTAAGGAAATCTCTGCGTGTTGTCATGGTTCTATTTTTTTAGTTAACTACTTCAGTTCTCTAATCTTGATATTCCGGAAAGATACTTCATCCCAGTGGTCCTGCAACAAAATATGGCCTTTGTCAGCTGTTCCGAAACCGCCAAATTCATTATATTCTTTCTTTGCAAACTTGCTACCCTTCACCAATTCGAGGAATGCGTCGGAAGCCCAGTCATATTCAACAGTCTTAAAGCCGTTCATCCAATGTTCGACATGCTTGTTGGGGAATACTTTGATTACACCCTGGTTCCACTGTCCTACACCGTTGAAACGTTTGTTTTTCGCTGCAATAATGTCATACAAGCTGGATACCGTACGGCTACCCGGATAGGTTGTGTACAGTTTAGCATCCGGATGGAGCTGGTCGTCCAATACCTGATATTCCGGACCGATCACAAAACCTTTATTCTTTTCACTTTCCTGGATCAGATATTTCATACCGCTGTTAGCACCCGGTGTCAGCTTAAACTCAAAGCTCAATTCAAAGGCACCAAATTCATCGTTCGTTACGATATCACCGCCTCTTTTACCTTCCGGACCTCCGTTTTTCATAACTGTCAGTTCACCGTTTTCAATCTTCCATCCATGTTCAGGGAAAGTTTCCTGACCGGCACCACGCCATCCGTTAGACGTTTTACCATCAAACAACAACTTCCAACCGGCTGCTTTTTCTGTTTCCGTCAATGTATTCGGAATGCGGTTTACTTCCGGAGCCAACTGTCCTTGCATACGTTCTGCTTCCAGATTTTCCGTCTTAATGCGGATATTACGCCACCAGATTTCTTTTCCTTCCTTAGACATGTCTTTTCCGATTCCATGAACCTGGAAAGCGATAAAACCTTTCGGAGTCATATCATCGATCAGGTTGGAAGTATTCACACCGTTCAACCAGATACGGATATTATTGCCGATTGCCTCGATACGATACTTATTCCAGTCGTCTCTCTTGTAGGCTGCACGACCTGCATCATTATCAGTCAAAGTAACCAACCATCCACGACGTGCTTCATCATAAATACCTCCGCTCCATGCACGATCGGAAGGATCTATTTCACACTGGTAACCATGTACACGTCCATTCTGGTAGTCCGGCAAACTTTCACTGCGGAACTGTACACCCGAATTAAGGCTCGGATCACACTTCACTTCAAATTCCAGGATAAAATCACCATATTCCTGCTCCGTAGCCATAAAACTATTCGGCTGGCCGGACACGGATTTACCAACGAGGCAACCATCCTCTACACGATAAGGAGCTTCTCCGTTCAATTGCTTAAAACCTGTGAAGTCTTTTCCGTTAAACAACTTCTGCCATCCGTCATTAGGTTGGCAGGCACCACACAGCAATGTCAAAGACAAGGCTGCTAATTTTAAATACGTTTTCATTTTGTTTTCTTGATACTATATTAGTTAGACAATCAATTTACATTAGTCGTTCTTCATGTGTACGTGCACAAAGATATAAGTTTTTACACTTCCATCGCGTTAAATCTCGAAAAATTCAATAAGATTTACGAATTTGTTCTTTAATAGCAGCGACAGAAGTTGCTAATTGATTATCCATATTATCCCATTTGCATTCAATTGAAAGCGCTCCGGCATATCCGGCCTGGTGCAGAGCCTTAAAGAAGGGTGTAAAATCGTCTCCTTTTACTCCAGGGGCGGAACGGATTTCATTTTCTGCTATATGGCAATGCTTCAGCCATTTTCCGGCATCGATAAGCGCACCGGCATCTTCATTCTCGCGCAGCATATGAAAGAAATCCGCCAACACACCCAAATTCGGGTGATCGACAGCCTTTGCAATTTCCGTCCCTTGCCGTACCGTATTGATGAAGTTAGTCTCTGAACTTTGCAACGGTTCAACGACTACATAAACATCATAATCGGCTGCATATTCGGCAAGCTTCCGGCATAAGGTTGTGAACTGCCCGGTGGCCTCTTCCCTACTGAAACCATCCGGGATATTACGGGCATTTCCACTCCCTAAGACCAATATCTTCACTCCGACCTCATGCGCACGCCTGATAGCCACTTTTCCATATTTCAGTATCTCGTCCAGACAAACATCCGGTCCGGTCAATCTAATATCTCCGGGGAAAAAGCTATTACCCGAATATAAGGGCAACTCCGCTTCTTTCGCAACCTGCAAATTAGCTGCAAACGCGCTATCCGGCTGATCCGGCATTAAGAAAGAACGGATACCGATTTCCACATACGAACAGCCTGCCTGTTTCAGCAAAAGAGCTTTATTGACGGAAGTGCAAACCCCGATGCGGTCTGCCAATGATTGTGCCTGCAAAAAAGAGACAAAGCAGAATAGAGTGATAAAAAGGATAACAAATCGTGTCTTCATAGGCTATACGATTATTACGAATTTACGCAAATGTAACTAATTATATTCCAATAAGAAGTATATTTGCACTCAAATTATTATAAATGAATTGATTTTATGGAACAACAGTTTATGAAGACTGCTTTTTTTGATTTCGACGGTGTGATTGTAGACACAGAACCTATTTACGATATTTACTGGAATAAGGCCGGAGAACGTTATGGTACAGGAATTCCCGACTTTGCATCCCACATTAAAGGGACCACATTGCCTTATATATTAGATAAATTCTTTTCCGACCGGTCCGAAGAATTTAAGGAAATGGTAACACGCGAATCTATGGAGTTTGAACAGCAGATGCCTTTCCCTCCGGTTCCGGGCGCTATGGAATTTATCCATCTCCTGAAGAGCAAAGGTGTCAAGGTGGGATTGGTGACCAGCTCCGATGATGTTAAGCTAAAACGGGCTTTCAGCCTCTTGCAACTCGACGGGCTTTTCGACACAATTGTGAGTGCAGACCGCATCACAAAAGGGAAGCCTGATCCGATGTGCTATTTGTTGGCGGCATCCGACCTGAATGTATCTCCTGCAGACTGCCTGGTGTTCGAAGATTCGTTTGCCGGAGTGCAAGCCGGGACAAGTGCGGGAATGCGGGTGATCGGACTTTGCACGACTAATTCGGAAGAATCCTTAAAGGACAAAGTTTATAAGGTTATTCCCGATTTCCAAAATGTTACTTTTGAGGAATACATGCAGTGGTAATTCTTTGATACAAAGAGGGCGTCAAAACTTACTTTTGACGCCCTACTCTTTATTGTAATATCTAAATTTTAGAAATTATATCCGACACGAACAGCTAAAGCAGCAGCGTCCAGATCTTTTATAATATTATATTTAGCTTCCAAACCGACTGACACCCGGTCAGTTGCATAGACTTCTCCTCCCAGACCAATGTTTGCACCAAAACGGCTTTCATCCCAAGGACCGGCTTTCCAGAAAGAAAGACTCAAACCTGCCAACGGATAGAAACCAAACATATCACTCAATTTAAAGACATAATGAGCATTCATATCGATCGCCCACGCGCTCAACCCATCATTCTTTATTAAATGGGTAATAGAAGGAGTCAAACGAAATTCATCCGTCACACAATAACGATAATCAATGCCGACAGTTGCATTTCCAATATCATTAAAATTATAGCCCAAATTAAAACCGAATGACGACTGCCCCTGCTGTGTCTGTGCATATGCACCTATACTGAACACAGTCAACATCAACATAACAATTAATTTTTTCATACTTTTCTTATTTTGTTCAACAATCTCGCCAAATATACTATTTTTTAATTAAAGCGCATCACTTTACTTTTAATTTATCTCCCGCGCTCTTCACAATACTGCGATAATAGTCTTCATCATAACCCGGGAAATCAGGATACTCCGACAAACCATAACCATTCTGCTTGAACTGTCCGTTTTCTTCTTTCTTCACATTGCCGTCCATATATTTGACTAACAGATATTCGCCTAACTTCTTCCAGCGAGCTGTAGCCTGGTCGGCAGTTGTCGTACTGAACCAGGTCAGGAACTTGACTGCTTCCACCGGATTTTTAGCATACAACTCCATCGCGGCCTTATCGATAGCCGGAATTGTCTGTTGGTAACCATTCTCCAATTCCTGCTGGACAGGACGGATATCTTGTATCATATAGCTATATTTGCCGTACGCCATGTTTGCTACCCAGTTATGAATCCAGAAGGCTGATGTCCAAGAGAAATTCATCATATCACCGTTTCCGACACGATAACACTCGGGAGAAGCCGTAACAGAACAATAGATCGGTGTAAAGACAGCCATATCCGCATCATCCACGCCAAACCAAAGAATGCCGCCAATGGCATCCGGTAACCAGCTGCGCATCTGCGGAACAATCACAAAGCCGGTCTGTTGTGTGGCAATCGCACGCTCGTTGGTATATTCCTGGCCGTCAACCTTGAAAGTCATCGGACGCCAACGATACGGGACCTTGTAAGAGCCGGCACCGGCATCCTTCGTCATATCCAGGTCCGTACCTTCAAAATGATCGCGCATGCCGTTCTGTACATCCTGTACGGACAACAGGCGATCCGGCTTGATATACAAAGGCATCGGCTTTTTCGTCACATCGCCCTTGATCAGATCGGTATATTGATCCATCGACTTGTCGTATTTGCGAAAGAAAGACCATACACGTGCTTCACAACCACGCAAAGAGCCGAAATCGTACGGGCAATAGGCTTTCTGGAAACTGAAATCCTTATCCTTCCCGCTGAAATAACCCTTTTCACGGGCAAAAGACACGACGTCCGGCGAATACAGACAGTTTTCCTTATCTTCGAAAGGAATCTGCTGAATGCGGGACTGGTTGGCATGTGCCGAAATGCAATCATCCGGAATACGGATAGCAACCCAGACAGCCCCTTTATTACCCGGACCTTTACCGATCATCTCCATTACCCAGGCTTCATTCTTATCGGCAATAGAGAAAGACTCCCCACTGCTGTAATAACCATAATCTTTTACAAGACCGGTCATCACCTCGATCGCTTCACGCGCTGTCTTGGAACGCTGTAAAGCAATATAGATCAGACTGCCATAATCCATGATACCGGTCGTATCGACCAGTTCCGAACGGCCGCCGAACGTACTTTCCGTAATCGCTACCTGATGTTCGTTCATATTACCGACTACGGAATAGGTCTGTTCCACCTGCGGGATCTGTCCTAACGGCTTATGTGTATCCCACTCGATCACATCCAGCATCGCCCCTTTCGGCCAGGTAGCGGCAGGCCAACGATACAGTTCGCCATACAATGTATGCGAATCTGCCGCATAGCTGATCATAACAGAGCCGTCGACCGAGGCTTTCTTTCCCACTAACAGCCCAGTACATGCGACAGCTTTCATTCCGGAAAGCATCACAGCACAAGCTGCCATAAAAATCCATGTTTTTCTCATATCAATAAAGTTTATACAAATAATAACATATATACGCCGGCACCACAGCAATAGCCGATCAGCGCCAGTATTGAAAATCGTTTGGTATAATACATGAAATCGATCTTTTCCAATCCCATAACCGTCACACCTGTTGCAGAACCGATAATCAGAATGCTGCCACCCGTCACGGCACAATAAGCCAGGAATGTCCAGAAACCGCCGTCCGACACAAAGAACTGGGCATAAGGCGCCAGGTTTGCAGCATCCGGAACAATCGGATACATCCCCATCGTCGCAGCAACCAAAGCCACGTTATCCACACAGGAAGACAAAACACCGATCACAAAGCTGATCAGATAGGGTTCATGCACATGTTTGTCCAAAAACGTAGACATCAATCCCAACTGGCCGGATGTTTCCAAAGCACCTACCGCCATCAAAATACCGAGGAAGAAGAAGATCGTCGCCAAATCGATATTCGGCAGCAGTTGGGAGATACGCAACTTATTGGACTCACGCATGTGCAGCTTGCTGTACATGATATCCGTATAAAACCACAGAACAACCAAGCCTAACAGAACCCCCAGAAACGGCGGCAGGTTCGTCAGCATCTGGAACACCGGTACCAAAGCAAGTGAAAGGACACCGATCACAAATATGACGCGACGCGAATGATTCGGTATCTCCGGTGTATATTCGTCCGCCATCTCTTCCTCGCTCATCACACGCAACGTCGCATGTTTCTTAAACAACCAGAAATGGGCGATTGTCAACGGAACAAGCATATTGACCAAAGCCGGCAGGAAGACATGGGATATCTGATGCGACGCCGTTATGTTTTTCCCAACCCAAAGCAGGATAGTCGTCACATCCCCGATCGGCGACCACGAACCGCCGGCATTAGCCGCAATAATCACCATACAGGCATATTTCAAACGGTCGGTCCGGTCCGGAACCAGCTTGCGCAACACAGCCATAACAACAATAGCGGCTGCCAGGTTATCCAACAAAGCAGAAAAGAAGAAAGCGGCAAAACTGATAGACCACAGCAACTTCCGCTTGTTGGCAGTCCGGATATAACCGGTCACGGCCCGGAAACCACCATGTTTATCGACAATATCGACAATCAGCATGGAACACATGACAAAGAAAAGTGTTTCCGCCACATTCCCCAAGTGATAGACAATCGAACGGTTCGTGATAAAAGTAATAAACTGATCTTTCAACGGCGCATTCGCCATTTCCGGATTTTGTGTCAGAAACTCCTGAAACAAAGGGCTGGAGCGTTCAACAAAAATATTATAGGCGTCAAACATCAATATCATCCACAGTGATATCGCCATAAACAAAGCTATCGCAGCTTTATTGATCTTTATTTTATCCTCCAATGCAATCGCAAGGATACCCAGAACAAAAATGACAGGCATTAAAATAAACATAATACAATGTGTTTAATTTGTTATTTATTCGCAAAAGAAGAACTTTTTGCCCTATACTCTTGCGTGTTTAAAAAATTCACCGTACATTTGGGCTTTCATAGTTAAGGTTTTGGTTAAATAGAAAGGAGTGACTTGTGAAAGCCGCTCCTTTCGCTTTTATATAGAATACAGATATTCAATCTCTTCCGCCCAAATAGACTCATCCGGCGTCTCCAGAATCAACGGGATATTGTCAAACCGGGGATCTTCCATCAACATCTTGAATGTAGTCAATCCCATCACTCCCTTTCCTATACTGTCATGACGGTCCACACGGGTTGCCAGGTCTTTCTTGGAATCATTAATATGCATTCCGCGCAAATACGAAAAACCGATTATTTCATCAAAACGTCGAAATGTCTCCGTAAACCCCTCGGCTGTCTTGATATCGTAGCCTGCCGCCAATGTATGGGCAGTATCGATACAAACCCCGATACGGGATTTATCTTCCACCTTATCTATAATATAGGCAAGCTGCTCGAAGGTATATCCCAGGTTCGTACCCTGTCCGGCTGTATTTTCCAACACGGCGCACACACCCGATGTTTGCTCCAACGCCCAGTTGACCGATTCGGCAATACGGCTCAAGCAATCCTCCACACTCATCTGGTTCAGATGGCTTCCGGGATGGAAATTCAGACGGTCCAGCCCCAACTGTTCGCAACGTTGCATCTCGTCTAAAAAAGCATCCCGCGATTTCTGCAACCCTTCTGCCTCCGGATGTCCCAAATTGATCAGGTAACTGTCATGCGGCAAGATATGTTCCGCCGTATAGCCGAACTCTTCGCAACGCTCCTTGAAAAGAGAAATACTCTTTTTGGTCAGCGGAGACGATTTCCATTGACGTTGGTTACGGGTGAACAAAGCGAAAGCTTTTGCCCCGATCTCATGCGCATTCACCGGAGCATTCTCCACTCCACCTGATGCCGACACATGTGCTCCAATATACTTCATTTGTTATTTATGTTTTTATTGTTTATTCCCCTTCTGCCCTACATCCTCCAAAATGAAACTTCTCGGTCGCCTGTTCCTGTGTGACCACGAAATAGACCAGGTCTGCACGCGTACATAATTCATTCTGCGAATTATAGATTTCCGTTTCAATAAAGATCGCATTCCGCTTACGGTCTTTGATACGTCCCCGGATGGTCAACCTGGATTCACGAGTCGAGATGCTTTTCATAAAACGGGCATCCAAACGGGATGTCATACCTGAAGTCTGTAACTTCCGGAGTACCACCCACCCCGCCAATTCATCCATTAATGTAGTCTGGATACCGCCATGCAGCGTGTTCAACCACCCCTGATAATGTGCTTCCGGCTCCCAGTATGCAACAATGTCATCGCCATCCTCATAAAACTCCATGTGAAGCCCCATCGGATTACTCGGCGCACAGCCAAAACACATATATCCTTCCAGCCCCTCCCAGGGATTAATAATCTTTTTCATACACAACAACAGGTTTAAATAAATTGTTCTTAAAATTAAGAGAAATCCCGAATAAATGGGTTCACAAATATAAGAAACTAAACGCTTACTTCGGTTGCCATCATAAAAAAAGCAGAAACAAGGAGTTTTCCTTATCTCTGCTTTCTCATAATAATAAGCTAACAATAATTATTGCTATATCTCTTTTTTACTCTTCAACGTCCGGTTGCAAGAAATCAACAAAACACAGGGCAGCCAACGCTGTTCCGTATCGTTTCTCGATGGTAATACCTTCCGTGATGAAGTTCAACTCGCCCAGGTAATACTTACCATACGTATTCAAGTGGAGGTCATTGATCACACGGATCAGACGGGATTCCAACTCCTCGATACGATAACGGCCGCTTACCTCACATACAAGACCTCCGACTTTTTCATCGAAGTTTTCGTCTTTGTACATCCAGGCGTAAACCACACCGGCAGACACAAACTCATCCTGATACCCATGAGAGACAGCCATAATGGTCTTCATTTCAGAACCAAACGGAGGAAGATCGATCTCATCCATGGTGGCCAGATGCGCAGTTGCCGGGATAACAGACGAATACGTCATAATGTTAAAGTCTGCAATACCAGCATCATAAAGAGCCATGTGGTAAGATCCTGCATGTTTTTCCAAATCAGATTCACCACTACCCTTTGTAATAAAAAAGGTGTTTGGAATTAAATTCCCAACTTTCTTTACCATCTACGAATATGTTTTACTAATTAATAATAAGGGCACAAAAATAGAAACTTATTCGGGATTACACAACGATTAGACTGCAAAACATTAATATAGTAACACTTTTACCACACTTTATCTTCCTTTCATTTTAATATTTTCCACATATCGGTTTCCTTTCCGGTATGTTTCCCCTTCTTTTGTATAGACATAGTCGCCCTTATTCGTGCGGACCGTATAGCGGATAGCCTTTCCGTCAAGCGCTGTTTCATCAGCCATAAACAAAGATATATTAGCTGTAAATATACCTTCTTTCTCCACCGGTGTTTTGTCTGTCGTCAGAAAAATAGAACCGGAACGCGGTTGCATCTGACGGAATCCGAAATAACCTGTCAGATAATCGTAGAACGGGGTGCTGTTGTCCACCACATCCAGCTGTACACTGGCGATGGTCAGTTCATCGCCGGTATCATTCTTAAACCGGATCGCCAACTGGCTGGTCTGGTGTTTCAGAACCATAGAGGCCGATATATTTCCTTCTTCATCTGTCTCCGTACGGCACGCACCAACCACAATATCGTACATACCAAAAGTCCCGTCTTTCGACTGATACTGCTGGCAGATGTTGTAGTTCATCATACTTTTGTGAATAAAATAGCCCATCAGTGAATCAGCACCGGAAACGATATTTCCTCCGAAAACAGCGGACACCGAGTTCAAACTATCCTGCATGATAAACGGAAGCCCCTCCATATGCGGATCATGGGACGGATAACGATATAGCAACTCCCCTTTCCCATCCATCGATACGACGGCAAAGCCCAGTCCCTTGTCCCATTGCCTGAAACAATAGAACGCCGTATCTTCCGGCACCTCCAAACCGACTGTCAACAAAATCTTTTCTACAGGCGGACGAACGATATCCGGCCTCGGATCAGGAGCCGGCTCCGGAATATCATCCATATTGCCGGAACAACCGACCACTCCCGCCAATGCCATTACGGCTACAACGGGTAAAAACTTCCATACATTTTGTTTCTTTTTCATTACACGTAGAATTTTTATCTATATAAATGCAGAGAAAAGAAAAACCTTGCATGCAAACCAGAAAAGAAAACAAATGAGTCAACTACTCGTCCTGCAACTCTTTCTCTATTTCTTCAATGCTTGGCAAGGAACTACGGAAGTCTTTAGGAAACGATTCTACTAACTGATATTCGGATATGCCGATAGGCTGGTTTGTATTTTCCAACGTGTATTTAGCGACCACTTCATCCTTTGTTTTGCAAATCAATAAACCGATAGTAGGATTATCATCTTTGTGCTTCATCTGATGATTAACAGCAGAAACATACAGTCCTAATTTACTGATGTATTCGGCCTTAAATCTGCCAGTCTTCAATTCCGTCACAATGAAGCAACGAAGTTTATAATTATAAAACAGCAAATCTACAAAATATTCTTCTTCACCAATTTCCAGCCGTACTTGTCTGCCCACGTAGCAAAGCCGTTTCCAAGTTCCAAAAGTAGTTTGGTTATGTTCTTAGTGAGTGCATCTTCCAGTTCCCGCTCTGCATATCCCTCGCGCATAGTGAGGAAATCAAAATTATACGGGTCTTTCAATGTCTGCTGTGCCAAATCACTTTGGGGGTTTGGCAAACAACTTGTAAAATTGGTAAGGGCTTTGCCTTCTGCCTTATACAGATCGGCTTCGATAAAGTTCATTAGTACATTACGACTCCAGCCATTTTCCACAACTTTATGAATATAGAACAGTGCTTCATCAACAGATTTTGCTTTTGTAAAAATTTCAACTTGATGTCTCCACGGTATGGAAAGAAAATATTCTGGTAATTCGTCACCAAGTTGGTGACGAATTACATCGCTCTGATTATAAAACAGATACATCCGTTTCATATACTTCAGATTGGTAACAGAAAAACCTTCCATATCAGGAAAAGCCTCTTTGAGGTCACGGCTCAATTCATTAAAGAAGCCTTTTCCCCATCTGCTTTCCGATTGCTTTTCTACAATGTCCCGTCCCAAATCCCAGTACATACGAATTAACTCCGTATTTACTTTCACCGCAGCCTTTATCTGTGATTGGCGAATGCGGTATTTTAATCCTGCCAACCAGGCTTATAATCATGATCTGTCTTAATCAGCTTATTCATGAATTGCTATTGTTTATTTTCGAACAAAGGTAACAAGATATTTCCAATAGTTTTTTGTCTCCACCAATTACTATAGAGGACAGTTTTTTAATAATTGCCGGTAAGCCCCTCTGATTTTTATTTCAGCGTTCCGGTAAAGTTCTTTTATCGTTGATGTGTCCAAGCCGTTTTTTTTCCCATTCCGCCTGTTTTGATGTGAATACGTCAAAGGTTTCGTCGTTGATGGAGGCGAGCTTTTGCATATAACCCGTTTTTTCGTTGTTCCAGAGCAATTGCCAATGTAAATATTTACGCCCGTTTCCCTTGTGAATGGAATAAACATCCTCTTTCAGTTTAGAGGCATATAAGCAGAGAGGAGCTGTTCCGCAAACAGAGTCATAAGAAGTGAGGGCCGGCTGGGCTGTTCCCATTTTAACCCATAAAGGAAGGACTGCCGAAGTTGGCGGATAACCTAATGCAGTCCATATGGTGGTCAATTCTGCATTCATACCCGGTTTTACCCCTTGTATGACGATAGATGCCGAACTTTCCGAACGGGGAATGAAATCTTGCTCGACGAACCACCCCGAATGGCGGTTAGGACTTTCATTTTCGTTTTTCAGATCTATATCCAACAGACTGTTATAGAAGGAACAGGATGCTTCCCTGAAAATATTCCGGGGAGTGAATCCTTCTTTTTCCATTTCCTTAAAAATCTTTCGGGCGCTTTCATAGCGAATGTATCCCAAACCTTCGTCTTTGCGCCCCTCAAAAGAGAAATTCGTGTAGATGATGTATCCGTCGGGAGCCAGAACAGGGTCGTTCACATCCTTTTTATAATATCGTTCGTTGTTTGTTTCGTAATAGGCCGCTCCTCCGAAAGCATCGATTACTCCAAAGTTAGCTTCTACACGCAACGGGCGGGGAAGCGTGTCCAGCAAATGTTCAAAGTCAGAGATGGTTTTGCATGTTCTCAACGCTTTTCTCATCAAAGCCCCTTCTTGATCCATCTCTTCAATATCGTCGTCTTTCAGATTAAAAGAAGCGGTGTTCATAATTGAAAAACCGGTTTCGTTAGATCCTGTCCATATAGCATCGTCCTGCTTGTTATTGCTGTTGGCAAGTCCGAGAAAACGATACCCGCCTTCGTCCACATAAACAATATGGTTATATGGCTCATCCGTATCACGGTGTTTCCACATGAGCGGTCTGCCGTCCGGGGTCACTTTTCCGGAGATAATAATAGATGTACATGCTTCGGAATATTGAAGGATGATACAGAGACAAGCGAAAATAAGGAATAGCTTTTTCATGGATTGATTTAATCAGGATAAATGAAAGGCGTGTCAAAAAGCACTTCCGACACGCCCTTCCTGTGAATTATTTGTTACAATAAATTAGACGCTAATTCGGACAACTGGCTGCGTTCACCTTTTATCAGGTTGACATGGGCAAACAGGTCCTGTCCTTTCATCTTATCCACCATATAGGCAAGCCCGTTACTCTGGGCATCCAGATAAGGCGAGTCGATTTGCTGGATATCACCGGTAAAGACCATTTTCGTTCCTTCGCCGGCACGGGTGATAATCGTCTTGATCTCGTGCGGCGTCAGGTTCTGCGCTTCATCGATGATACAGAATGTATCCGAAAGGCTACGCCCGCGGATGAAAGCTAATGCTTCGATAACCAACTGTCCGCCCTTTTGCAGTTCGTCGATCTTACGGGCATCGGCACTGCCAGGTGAGAACTGTCCCTTGATGACATTCAGGTTGTCAAACAACGGCTGCATATAGGGAGCCACCTTCTGCTTCTCGTCGCCGGGCAGGAATCCTAAGTCCTTATTTGCTAAAGCAACGATCGGACGCGCCAGCAGGATTTGCTTGTAGACATTCACCTGTTTCAAGGCAGATGCTAACGCCAGCAAGGTTTTACCCGTACCGGCCTTTCCGGTCAATCCGACAAGTTTCACATCCGGGTCGTTCAAAATCTCAAAAGCAAAGCTCTGTTCCGCATTGCGGGGCTGGATGCCGTAGTTTGTGCCTTTATCGACTTTCTTGAATGTATTCGTAAATGGATTATAGCGGGCTAATACAGAATTGCGGACACTTTTCAGAATAAAGCATTCGTTCGGGTCCAACTTTGATTTTATGTCGAACAGGTCGCATCGATGCCGTCAGATGTGGCATACATTTTATCGATCAGATCCGGATCGATATTCTCGTAAGTATCTTGTGCACGTTCAAATATATCGACATTGACAACCTTGTCGGTTATGTAATCTTCCACTTCGATACCCAGCGAACGGGCTTTCATCCGCAGGTTCACGTCTTTTGTCACCAGAATGGTTTTTACCTTTTTGTTCTTTTCGGCTTCCGCAACGGAGAGTGTGCACGACAGTATGCGATGGTCTGCTGTTTTCTCCGGGAACGACTGGTAAATCTTCTCCTGATATTTGTCACCGGTCACCACATGCAAAGAACCTTTGCCCGGCCCCAGTGAGGCGCCTTTTAAAAAGAGATCATTGCTGGTCAACGTATCCAGCTCGCGTACGAACTCGCGGGCGTTGTAGTTAATCTGGTCGCTCCCCTTCTTAAATTTATCCAACTCTTCCAACACAACGATCGGAAGATAAATATCATTCTCCTGAAAGTTCTCAATACACTTGTAATCGTGTAAGATAACATTGGTATCCAACACAAAATTCTTCTTTACTCCCATGATCTTTCGATTTAATGATTATGCCTTAAAGATAGAAATATTTCTGACATATTATCCTCCGGCCCTTAAGAATATATCAATTTGACCAAATAATTCTACTTTTCTACAATTTTCACTTAGCCACTCCCCTTTATATTTATAGATACTGTTTTAAATTTCCGAAGGGACTTATTGTATAAAACGCATTTTTCTGGTTAAGAAAAGGTCTGAAAGCAAACAAATGTTAATCCACTTTTCGGACGTCAAAAAGGGACTTTTTCTACTTTTTTGAGTGTTTTTCTCCATTACGACCGTCCAAATCTCCATTACGACCGTGCTAATGTGTAGTGCACTCGGCACCTCGCGAAGATTAGGACGGTCGTAATGGAGATTTGGACGGTCATAATTGGAAAGAGGACCGTTTTCAGGACAAAAAAGCACCTAAATTTCCTTGCGATATTTGGGACGCCGTCCGTTTTATTTTCAAATATTCGATTCTCCGGGAGTTAAGGTTTATCACTTTGTCGGCGTTTATGCCTTCCGGCAATCAAAAAGAATGCTTTTCAGAACGGGCTGCGCACCTCGTTTTTCCTATTGTCAGAAAGGGGAGCTTAAACCGTGAAAAGAGTCAAACCAAAATCGATCAAGATTTCGGATGAAATAGAAAAACAGCCCTAAAAGGGGGTTATTGTAAATCCTACAGCCGTCCGACCTACATATGAACACACAAAAAAAGTATAAATAACCTTTAAACAACAAATCTGCTCAACAAAGCGGCGCTTACTTTTGAAAACTTAATGAATAATCCCTATTTTTACAACCAAATTTGCAAAATCAATATCAACGAATACATTAAATTAAACACATAACAAATTTATGAAGAAGATTTTCAGCTTATTGTTAGCAGCTTCTGCGTTTGCGTGCACGCAGGAAAAGGTGGTCGAGATAACCATCAGCAATCCGTCCGCAACGGACCGTACGAATGAAATTACCGAAATCACATCGGATGCTGTTGCCAAACTGAATGGAGAAACGTTTATCATTTCCGACAACAGCGGTTCCCAGATTCCCTATCAGGTAACGTATGACAACAAAATCATTTTCCCTGTCTCCGTCAAGGCCGGTGAAAACGTGACATACAAGATTACTCCGGGGACACCGGAAGAATTTAAAACGATTGCTTGCGGAAAACAATATCCCGAACGCGTGGACGACGTAGCCTGGGAAAATGACCGCATTGCGTTCCGTACCTATGGTCCTGCCCTTCAGGCTTCCGGAGAAAAGGCTTATGGTTGCGATATCTGGGTTAAATGCGTATCCGAGCCGGTTGTCGATATGCGTTACAAGACGGAACTGGACCCGGAAACAAAAGCAAAGATCGCAGAACTGCGTAAAACGGATCCGAAAGCCGCCCAGCAATTGGCCGAATCGGTTTCATACCATATCGATCATGGCAACGGGCTGGATTATTATAAGGTAGGCCCGACTTTGGGAGCCGGAACTTCCGCCCTGCTGGCCAACGACTCTATCGTTTATCCGTATTGCTATAAAGAGTATCAAATTCTGGATAACGGCCCGCTGCGTTTCACCGTTAAACTGGTTTACAATCCGCTGACCGTAAAAGATAACAGCAACGTGATCGAAACACGCATGATATCTCTCGACGCAGGTTCACAGTTGAATAAGATTTCCGTTGCATACGATAACCTGACAGAAGCTACCCCGGTTGTTACCGGCATCGTATTGCATGAACCGAGCGAAGACTACCAGGCAGATGCCGCTAAAGGTTACATAGCCTATGCCGATCCGGAAGAACCGGCAAACGGCCAGACGTTTGTTGCTGCCATATTCCCGGAAAAGATCAACGAAGCAAAAGCTGTCAAATTTTCGGACAAAGAAAAAGCCGAACGCGGTGCCGAAGGACATGTTTTGGCTTACAGCACTTACAATCCGGGCGACACATATACTTATTACAGTGGTGCAGGCTGGAGCAAATGGGGTTTCAAGAATTCCGCCGAATGGTTCGACTATGTGCAGAAGTTCGCACAGAATCTGAAAGAGCCGTTGACTGTGACAATCAAATAAAGCAAAAACAGGCGGGTAGCGTAACAAAAACTACCCGCTTGTTTTTTTTATTTCTGATTCTATCCCTCAAACATCCAACCTTATCGCAAACAGAAAACGTGCCCCTTCCTCCGAACCGAACCAGGAATATTGAGTCGTCACCTTATTCACAACCGTCAGCCAGAAACCTCCTCCATAAGAAGTATGCCACTTTCGGGAATGCTCGTCAGGAAACCAAACGCGCCCATAGTCGAAGCCGGTAAACAGTCCGTATTTCAGCGGTGTGAACGGGTTTTGGATCTTCCCCATATCCAGCCGGAAATCGGTATGCTGGTAGAAAGACTGCTTTCCGATAAAACGGTTATCCCGGAACCCCCGTAAGGTAATGCCGGCAGCCTGATAAAAATCATATTTATTATTATATAAAAGCTTCACTTCCGCCCCGGTCTCTATCGAAAAACGATCCGAACAGCGGAACGTAGCGGACAGGTCCAGTTTAGAATATGGGAAGTTGCGCCCCGGATTTTTCAGGTTCATCTTCCAGCCGGATGAAGCAGCCACTTCCAGTTTGGGAATAAAAGAAGCCGGAACCATCCTGATCTGATAGGCAGCTTCCGCTCCAGCAAACAAGTTCATCCCATATATCGGATGATTGTCAGGAAGTACCTGGCTGATATAACGGCCTTCCGTCTGCTTGGCTTTATACATCTCAAATGAAGCGGACAACGTTAACTGCTGGTTCCGCTTCATTTCCATGCGGAAAGAAGGGATCAACGAATATTGCCGAAGCGTGACACGGTTATAGTTTTTCGCCTCATCTTTAAAGCCTTCCGAATTATTGCCGTAACCGAAGAAGTTGAAGAAGTTACGGGGCGAAGCGATGAAAGCGTCGAGATTGAAGCTCTTCCGCTCGTCATAAAAAGGAAATGTCCCCTGATACATGAATCCCTGCAAATAGTTGTAACCAATACGGTGGCGGAAGGTGAAAGGCGACTGTTTAAAACCGTACATCGTATAGGTAAAGAAAGCCCCTAAGCTAAAGCCTATATCAGAATCGTAGAATCCCCAGGGAGTGAACTCAAGCTTTTTATATTTCACCTTCTCATAGTCGTAGTCGTGGATAGCGGGACTGTCTGATATGATTTTATGGACACCGGAAACTGATTTCAAGCGGTCACGGTCGGATTCATTCGCATAAATACGAATCCGGCGGGCTTGCTCCATATTATACGTATTACGTCCCGGTCCGGCTATCAGATAGACGGGAAACTCCTTTGCGGCTTCTCCCCTCACCTCATACTCGTCATTGCCATCCAGTCCATACAGCCAGATTTCTTCAGTATCCTTACCGGAATATTTCTTTTGAAAAGAGGGTACAGGATTTCCTTTCGGATAGATGCAGACCCGCAGGCTGTCATGTCCGAAGCGTTCGAGCATGATCCGGTCGTCCCCGTCCGTAGCCGTCAGGACAGGCGTCCGTTGCAGTTTCCGGTAATAACGATGAGCCATATACGGCAGGCTGTCACGACGGATTAGCAGTTTCGTCTTTATTGCATCCGTCTCGGTTCCCTGGATTTCAGGAGGAAGAAGCCGGAATGCCTCGTTTATAACCGAATCGGTCAGGATATTTTGGAGAATCAAGGCTTGCTGCATCCAGACCTGCTCGTCCGCCTGGCCTGTTAATGCCATATCGAGTGTATAGCCAAGCGTATTGATCTTCTCGACATCTTTCGGATGATCGCTGAAGTTTGTAATAAAACCGAGCCCCAAGACTTTCAACATCTGTTTGAACAGCAAGCCGTCGGTCTTTGTAAAGGCATGATTGCGGTCTATCACGATCGGAGTAAACAATATACTGTCGGCCGAATGCACAGCCCGCCAATTCCAGTTTTCGGGAATCTTGTTCCAGTCGCCTATCAGCATATCGTACAAGCGTTCGGCAATATATTCCTGCTGATTCACCTGGTAGGATTTGCTCTGCCGTATCTGTTTGAGCAGCTGTTCGGTAGAAAAGATGTTCCTTTGGGTAGCGGTGTCGGGCACGTTCCGAAGGCTGATCAGTTTGTTGTGGATGCTGGCTCCGGTGTCAATCGTATCTTCCTGTGTTCCTCCCTGCATAAAATAAATACGGGAATTGTTATTACTCAGTCCGGCGATCTCTGCCATCCGGTCGGTGGCAAGAAAAGTGTAAGGGTTAATAATAGTATAGGCATCCCCGATAAACTTATCAAGATAAGTACCCTTGAATTCTTTCTTACTATACATCTCACGAAAGAACTTGGATTCGAGGAAGCTGGTGGAACCGCCAAGCGGTTTGAGCATATACAGCCGGTTATGCCGGTCGGCCAGGATCAGGGCATGGAAATCTGCTGCTTGATCCACTCCCTGCATACCCCCTAAAAGCGTATGTAGCGTGACGGCTTCTACCGTAATCGGAATAGTATAAAGCGTCCGGTAGTGCACGCCCCAAAGCTTATTGTAAAGGTCACTTTTATTTTTCATATCCTGCGGATAGATAGACCGCCTGACAGTATCTTGCACGGCAGCATCCGCACGAAACGGGGACAGCAAGACAAGCAACAGACAAGTAAACACCTCCCGGTAAAACCAATGTATTTGCGCCATTTCACTCATTGTAATTATAACATCGGACAAGAATAAGTTGTTTACTTTTTGATCGCTCCTCTAATGGTTTTCTAATTCCCTTCTGCTTCCGGACTACGGGAAGGCGAGAGAGTGATTAATGAAGGTGATTTCTATCATTGCTTTTCCCTCTTTTTCAATATTCTTTCCAGATAACTGACATCCAACAAATTTACTGTTTCAAATTTACCTTTATAGAATACGCTCCAGTTATTGAAAACGCAAGGCAATTCTTTTGCCTTGCGCAATGTATCCACTTTTATTAAATCGACTGGGATCTTATGCGTCTCACAATATCGTTTTATCATTTCTACATTTTGATGAATATAGGGGCATTGCATATCATAATAAATAGTCAAGATTTGACTATCGATGCTTAGTTTCTTCGCATTCCCTGCAAATTGAGGTACTGTCCCATCAAAGGAAAGCGCCAACAACTCATACCCATTTTCGGTGGTATCGACAACCTCAAAACCGAATTTCATAGCAAAAGACTGATCAGAAAGCCATGATTTTTGTTTTTTCGCACCAAGCATACAAACGCCGGACTTACCCTTCTTTTTGGCATCAGTTAAGCAATACTCCATCAGAGCTTTTCCATACCCTTTTCCTTTATAGTTACCGGAAACCCATAAGCAATATATATAATAATAGTTGTCACCGGTTATGGGAACCCAAGCTGTTTCAAGAGGAGCATATTCAATAAAAACCACAGCCTTCTCATTTAACTTTCTAAAAACATGGCCTTCATCCAACCGCTCAGAGAGCCATTGCCGTTTTACCTCCACACCTGGATGGGGCTTTTTACTGCGGATAATGCAGCATAAATGCTCATCGGCAAGGTTTTCTGCTGTCAAGTTAACAAAATCAATCATCGTTACTTCTTTCTTATAGTTTTTATAACTCAACCAAAGATACAATTCTTTTTGTCATTACACATAGGGCTTCCCGATATTCCGATGGAGAATATCCTGTATGTTTCTTGAAGTAACGGCTGAATGTCGATGGATCGGGGAAATGGAACATCCATGCCACCTCCTGCACAGACAGTGTTGCCGACTGCAGAGCCACTTTCATTTCCAATATGGCGTAGTTGTCAATCCATTGTTTGGCTGTATGCCCCATAGTCTGCTTGATTATCTTGCTGAGATGACGGACAGTAACGCAGAGACAGTCGGCATAGTAGTCCACGGAACGGAAACTGCGGACTTCTTTCTCGACCATTGAAACAAACTTATCCTTGAGCTGCCAGCAGGCTGTAGTCGACTGGACGTCATTGTAAATACGTTCAGCCTTTTCTGCTATTTCATATAATATCATCCTGACACAAAGCACGATCTGTTCATTTTGATAACGATTCTGACTGTCTGCCAATTTCAGTCTAAGTAACTGTATATAATGGTTCATCAGGCTCTCTCCTACTTCACACAAGGAACAGCAGTTATGCTCCCTGAGAAATGAAACTTTATCAGACGGGAACGAATGGAACAGGTCATGAAGAAACTCTTTGGAAAATGAAACGGAAGTGATTTTTAACTGTTCGTCAGCCTCGCAATAAAGAACGATCTGTTCCGGGAAAATCAGTATGGCACTCCCGGGACTCAACTCATATAAATGTTGGTTTATGTAAATGCGGATATGCCCCGACTCGCAGAACAACAGTTCGCCATGTCCGGAACGGAATGGTTGCTGCGGCACACAATCAAATGCGATACTTGTTATTGATAATTTGTCCATCATGAATCCTTTTTGCACTGCAAAAATAGCAATCCAGTGGCAACAAGAGGTAAGAATGTTACTTTTTGCACATTTTAGGCCGCTTTTTTATATCTGCCACCTCAAAGCAAACGACTAATTTCGCAGCCGAATCAAATCGATAAAATTATTAATTATATGAGTAAAAAAGAATTGACAGCCCGCTATGGCTTTTTTATTGCGGGATTATACATCATGGCTTCCGGCATAGCACTAACCATAAAAGCCGGACTTGGAGCTTCATCCATTTCGTGTTGGCCTTATGTGCTGAGTTTAAAATTCCCGGTTTCGCTGGGTACTTTTGTCTTTGGCTTAAATGTAATCCTGATCATAGGACAAATAGTTGTCCTAAAACATGATTTCAAAAAGATTCAGTATCTTCAGATACCGGTATCATTTCTATTCAGCGCATTTATCGACTTGTCCATGCTATTATTTGTTTCTGTCGTCCCCGAAAGTTATCCGGCAAGGTGTATCGTGTTGCTCGCAGGTTGTCTCTTGACCGGCTTGGGGATATCTATGGAAGTCACCGCCAACGTGGTCATGCTCTCGGCAGAAGCATTCATACAAGCTGTAGTTATTAAAAGCGGAAAAGAATTCGGGTATCTAAAAATCTGTTTTGACGTAAGTTGCACGCTGTTAGCGGCAGTATCCTCATTCTTGCTTTTGGGCGGCATCTCGGGAGTACGGGAAGGAACCGTAGCTGCTGCTATTTTCGTCGGACTCTTTGCCCGTTTCTTTCTTCACATGACTCCACGACTTCGCAAAATCCTTATTCGGATAGTTCAAAAATGAAGCATTTGGAGTAAAAGGCAACATCAATGTTTGAAAATCAGGCACCATATAATATCACTAATCCATATCACTGCTACAAATGTAGAAATATATAGCATTTATATTTCAAAAGCCGATTATATAAAACCGGAAATAGTATAACTTTGCTCCGAATAATAAAAACAATCACATTATGGACTTTTTAGAACTTACAAAAAAACGCTTTTCCGCAAGAAGTTATAAATCTGATGCAGTAGAGCAAGAGAAACTTAATAATATCGTAGAATGTGCCCGTTTTGCTCCTTCTGCCGTTAATTATCAGCCGTGGCACTTTTTGATAATAAAGAGCGAAGAGCAACGGCTAAAAGTGCAACAATGCTATAATAGAGAATGGTTTGCCGATGCTCCGGTTTACATCGTTGTATGTGTAGATAGTTCCATTGCATGGGTACGCAAGTCTGATAATAAGAATCATGCAGATATTGATGCTGCTATTGCAACAGAGCATATTTGTTTAGCTGCGGCAGCTCTTGGATTAGGTAGCTGCTGGGTCTGTAACTTTGATGTGGAAATGCTTAAGTCTCACTTTCAGTTACCTCCCGAAAAATATCCTGTCGCCATTGTATCAGTAGGATATGTAAATGAATTGCCTAAACATTCTTCTACAAGAAAACCTGTTGATGAAATAGTTACAATCTTATAAACTTAAAAACGCATACCTGGCAATAGGAAATCCTTGTAAGGTAGTACGTACAATCAATGGAAAGCAAAACGATAATTAAATCAGTAGCATTTGATTTGTACCATTGTATAAACTACCGTCAAACTCTTTATATTGGGCGTATTTGTAGATATCAACCAGCTTTTTACTATAATCTTGTATCATCGCATTGGAGTATTGAGATAAGTTGGTTGCTAAAATTCCACTCCCCAATATACCCGGATTACAAACTATTGTATCTTTCCTAATGGCATTCATAATCAATTCAGAACATGTATAATCTTTAATATTTGCCTTTTTAAGTTTTTCCGATACATATTTATTTAGTCTGGTCTTATCGTTAATTGTCATAAACCCATACCACAACAAACACTTCATGCCCAATCTTGTAGCATTGATTAATACATCAAGATAAGTATATCCATTATGATTGCGTTTGTCTATTTCGTAAGGGTCTATATGCAAGAATGTTGTTCGGGGGAGTGATGGCAATAACTTTAAAACTCCATCGATAGAATCACAATTAAATGTTTTAATTGGTGGAATGCTCGTTTGATGCATTGCAAATGATTCGATGTTTTCTAATGCACTTTCTTCTAAATCAAAAAATAGATACTCTTGAACATTTTTATCCAATACTTTCATGGCTAATGCAGGAGAGCCTAAATAGTTCCCATTTGCCATGTTTTCATTCTCTAATTGATAATAAAGAGAGTTTTTTAGGGTAGAGCTTTTAATTGCTTCATTCAAAAAATGATAAATACCATATTCTTGTTCGGGAGTACGTGCCATTGTGTAGACAGCATAAGCCGAATTTGTTTCTACATAAACTTGCAGTTTCTCGTTATGAAGAACTTCACAAAGAATAAGATGTTTGAAGACATCAGGCTGTTTGCCAAAATGAGTATATGCCACCATAATAATAATGTTTATGATTAAAGTGGCAATATTAAGCAGTATAAAGTAAAAAAGCCTTGACGAAAGTCAAGAGACTTATTTTTGTTGTTGCTTTTTGCGGATTCTGCTTAGTGTTTCAGGAGTTACACCTAAAAAAAGCGCTATTTCCTTCAATGATATTCGTTCTTGTAAATCAGGACATCGTTTCATTAATGCCTGATAGCGTTGTTCGGGAGTATCACAATAGAATCCAAGTAGACGTTGATATATCTCTGAAAACATGGTTTCCGCAATGCGTCTGCCTAAGCGTTGTGTGTCCATATCAGTTTCCCAAAATTGATTGAGTTCGTTTGATGAGAGCAAATAGACTTCACAATTAGTAGTAGCTTGTATGCTGACCGTTGCTCCTGTTTTCTTTATTAAAGAAGGGTAATCACATACAAAATCATTTTCAAAACTGTAACCGACAATCCATTCGTTGCCGTTCGTATCTATGCGAGTAAGTCGGAATGTTCCGGATGTAACAAAACCTATATGATTCGTTTTATCGTTTTGACGAACCATATATTCATTTTTCTTAAGCACTTTCAATGTGCCTTTTTCAAGAAATAGTTTTTCTAACCTTGCGGTATCTATGTTCTCACTCGCATTAAATTTATCCATGCTAAATACTTCATACTGTTAAAACGTATATCTGCTTTTCTGAATTATTATCAAATACTTCTTCCTCAAAACCTCCAAACTTGTGAATAACACTAAATCCAGCCCATTCCAGATATGAATCCAATTCCTGAGGAAAAAACAATCTCATATCCATATTCTGAATTGAATGAAACTCACCATTTATAAAATAATGCCATTCTATGCGATTAATTTGAGTAGCATTTTCATAATGCATTATTTGTTTTATCAAGACTTTCCTTCCATCGTTAGTTATATATTCAGCTATAACTTCTTGTTCCTTTTCGCCTTCAACAATATAATGAATATTAGGGTTAAAACAATCGAGCAAAAATAAGCCTCCTTCTTTGAGATGATTTCTGACACACATTAATGTCTTAAATAAATCTTCATTTTTATATAAATGATGGATTGAATTAAACGGAATAAAAACAAGGTCGAATTTTTCTTGTAAGTTTAATGTTCTAATATCTGCTTCAATAAAATTAATCTCTAATCCTACTTCGGTAGCTTTCACTTTTGCTTGTTCAAGCATTGATGATGTGTAATCTACTCCACAAATATTGTATCCATCCTTTGCAATTGGAATCGTAAGTCTGCCTGTACCACAGCAAAGTTCAAGTATTTTAGCATCCTTATTTTTCGGCAACCATTTTTTGTAAAACTGCAAATCAGATAGAAAGGTGTTTAATCCATCATAAATATTTGCATCATAAATCAAATCGCCAACCTTGTAATCTGTATTCATTTTATTCTTCAATTTACATTCTTTTATTGCACAATATTATTTAAGTGTGTTCCAATTACAGCTAACTTACTTATTACCTATCATGCTACCATTAAGAAATAGAGTGTACTCCTTTATTGTTTCACCCGCAAAAATATTAAATAATTGGAATACAATGTGATTTATCATGTTGGAATAAGAAATTTATATCACACTTATTTAGAAATGAGAGATCGCAAGACAAACCGTCCCTGTTATTAGAAGTGTGTCTTTTTATGGCTTTCGACGGCTCACCCCGAAAAGTTGTGGAGAAAGCAAAAAATAATTATTTTTGCTCAATGGAAACAGGTTACGAACTATTCTTACCCGAAGGCATATTGACTTACTTTGAAGTAACCCATGCCGATCGCACAGCAACAGCCATATTAATATACTTAGATGAGAAGGACTTATCCGAGGAAGAACGAAGTGGAAAACAT
>NZ_QUDI01000048.1:0-35926 GCF_003477465.1 Parabacteroides sp. AF48-14 | reverse complement strand
ACAAATGTATTCTGTTGTATATAAAAAATATCAGTTTAAGTTTATATAAATAAATTGCACAATTGAGAATTATAGTTTATATTTGTATCGTTATTGGTTTGTGTATGATTTTTGATAAAAAGCAGACACAATGTCAGTATTTTGCTAAACAAATTAAGGATATACAGAAAGATGATAGAACGTATCACTAAAATAAGGGAACGGGAAGGTATGACTCCTTCTAAATTTGCTGAAGCAATCGGTATCCAGCGTTCAGCCATGTCACATATTTTGAATGGAAGAAATAATGTTAGCCTGGATGTCCTTATTAAAATTCTGGAACGGTTCACTTATGTAGATTCCGACTGGCTCCTCTTTGGCAAAGGCGAAATGATACGGGAACATGTGTTAACACAGCCTGATTTGTTCCAAAATACGGCGATAAATCCGTCCGAAGGGCAAGCTGCTCTCGAATATCGCAAGGAAACGAGGGTTGACACACCTGTAAACAATACAAAAATGCCTGTAGTAGAGCAAATTATACAGCAAGAAACGAACGCTAAAAAAGTTAGTAAAATAATGATTTTTTATTCTGATAATACATTTGATACTTTTATAAGCGAAAAAGACAAGAAAGAATAGCTTGTTTTGGTTTATACATCATATTCATGTATCTTTGTATAGAATTTGACTAATCATTATATGAAGAAGTACATGCTTGACATGAAGGTGACTGAAAACCGCCGCCTTCACAAAAATTACTGCCTGCTTAAACTAACATCTGATCAGATCTTGCCGGAAATGCTTCCGGGCCAGTTCGTACAGGTACGTGTGGATAACTCTCCTACAACATTTCTTCGTCGCCCCATCTCTATTAATTATGTGGACAGAGCGACAAATGAATTGTGGCTACTGATTCAGTTGGTCGGTGACGGAACACGCCGGATGGCCGAATACAAGCCGGGTGATATTGTAAATATTATGTTGCCTTTGGGAAACAGTTTCACAACGCCTGCCGATAAAGGCGAAAAACTCCTGTTGATCGGTGGTGGGGTCGGTACAGCTCCGATGTTATACCTGGGGGCAGTCTTGAAGAATGCCGGGTATACACCGACTTTCCTTTTGGGAGCCCGTTCGAAAGAGGATGTGTTACAATTGGAACAATTCGAACAGATCGGGACCGTATATGTTACAACTGAAGACGGTTCATTGGGCGAAAAAGGATATGTGACCAATCATTCCATATTGAAAGAAATTCATTTCGATCGGATTTACACTTGTGGACCTAAGCCGATGATGATGGCTGTGGCCAAATATGCGAACACTGTTTCCACCTCTTGCGAAGTCTCTCTTGAAAACACAATGGCTTGTGGTATAGGAGCTTGCCTGTGTTGTGTGGAAAAGACTAAGGATGAGCATCATGTGTGTGTATGTACTGAAGGACCTGTATTTAATATAGAAAAATTGACATGGCTGAATTAAACGTAAACATAGGTAATTTACAATTGAAGAACCCGGTTATGACAGCATCGGGTACTTTCGGGTACGGTGTGGAATATTCCGATTTTATGGATATCTCCCGGTTGGGCGGTATCTTTGTGAAAGGTACAACTATCCAGCCACGTGAAGGTAATTTGTATCCCCGCATGGCGGAAACACCATCCGGAATGTTGAATGCAGTAGGCTTGCAAAACAAAGGCGCACAGTATTTTGTCGATCATATTTATCCGGATATTAAGGATATCGATACGAACATGATCGTCAATGTGAGCGGTTCATCTGTCGAAACGTATGTGGAATGTGCCGAAAAGATTGCCGAACTGGACAAAATTCCGGCTATCGAACTGAATATTTCCTGCCCGAACGTGAAGCAGGGAGGTATGGCATTCGGGGTAACGACTTGCGGGGCAAGCGAGGTTGTGAAGGCAGTCCGCAAGGTTTATCCGAAGACCCTTATTGTAAAACTTTCCCCTAATGTAACCGATATTACGGAGATTGCCCGGGCGGTAGAAGCTGAAGGGGCAGACTCCGTTTCACTGATCAACACGATGCTGGGAATGGCTATCGACGCCGAGAAGCGTAAACCGGTATTATCTACAATAACCGGTGGCCTTTCCGGTCCCTGCGTAAAGCCGGTTGCCCTGCGGATGGTATGGCAGACATATAAGGCCGTGAAGATTCCTATTATCGGTTTGGGAGGTATTTCCAATTGGAAAGATGCAGTCGAATTTATGCTTGCAGGAGCAACAGCTATCCAGATCGGGACATATAATTTTGTTGATCCGACTGCCAGTGTAAAGGTTATAGAGGGGATGGAAGACTATTGCAACAGGCATGGATTTTCATCTGTCCGGGAACTGATCGGTGCATTGGATGTATAGGAAAATTATATGAAAGAATCCCTTTGGGAGAAATAAAAGAAAGAAAAGTCTGTAAAACGTGTATAACAAGCCGTTTTATGGACTTTTTTCATTGTATTTTTATCTATTCGAATTGTTATTATTCCAATTATTATTATATCTTTGCTCGTATATATAATAAACCTTGGATTTGTAATATCAAAATAATAATTTATAGAAGAAAAACATGAAGATCAGACTCCTTTTTTTGCTATGCTTGATGGCTGTATCAGTAGTGCTGAGAGCTAATGAGAAAACTGTAATACCCATTACAACTGACAATATTAGCCTTATTTATAAGGTTGATGACAGCAACGGACGGTTATATCAGTCCTATCTGGGGCAAAAGTTATCTTTTGACTCGGATATCGCACAGTTGCCGCTCGGGAATGAAGCGTATATAACACATGGAATGGAAGACTATTTCGAGCCTGCAATCCGTGTTTTACATAATGACGGGAACCCTTCTTTGCTTTTGAAGTATGTTTCCCACGAAAGCAAGCAACTTCAGCCGGGAGTGAATGAGACTGTGATTACACTGAAGGATGATAAATATCCTGTAGAAGTGAAGCTGCATTTCATTGCCTATCCGAAGGAAAATATTATTAAAGAATTTGCGGAAATATCCCATCAAGAGAAAAAGCCGGTAACCCTTTATAATTATGCTTCCTCTTTGCTTCATCTGAACAGCGGCAAGTATTTTCTGACCGAGTTTTCGGGAGATTGGGCGCACGAAGTGAACATGAAGGAAAGCGAGCTTTCTTTTGGGAAAAAGATGCTGGATACGAAATTGGGAAGCCGTGCCAATATGTTCTGTTCCCCGTTTTTCCTGCTTGCCCTGGATCGGAAAGCGGAAGAAAATGTGGGAGAAGTTTTGTTTGGAACAATCGGATGGACAGGTAATTACCGTTTCACTTTCGAAGTGGACAACGAAAACAGTTTACGTATTCTTTCCGGGATCAACCCGTATGCTTCGGAATATTCCCTGAAACCGAACGAGGTGTTCCGTACACCGGAATTTATATTCACGTACAGCGCGGAAGGAAAAGGAAAAGCCAGCCGCGATTTCCAACGCTGGGCACGTAGATATCAGTTGAAAGACGGTGAAAAGCCCCGTATGACCTTGCTGAATAACTGGGAAGCGACCTACTTTGACTTTAATGAAGACAAATTGATTGCGATTATGGACGAAGCTGCGACTTTAGGGGTAGATATGTTCCTGCTTGACGACGGCTGGTTTGCCAATAAGTATCCCCGTAGCAGTGACCATCAGGGATTGGGCGACTGGCAGGAGACAGTAACCAAGTTGCCTAACGGTATCGGAAAGCTGGTTAAGGAAGCGACGGATAAAGGTATAAAGTTCGGTTTGTGGATTGAACCTGAAATGGTAAATCCGAAGAGCGAACTGTATGAAAAACATAAGGATTGGGTGATTCATCTGCCTAACAGGGATGAATATTACTTTAGAAATCAGATGGTTCTGGATATGAGCAATCCGGAAGTGCAAGATTTTGTGTATGGCATTGTGGACGGTTTGATGACGAAATATCCGGGTATTGCCTATTTCAAATGGGATTGCAATAGTCCGATTACGAATATCTATTCTCCGTATTTGAAGAATCAGCAGTCTCATTTATATATCGAACACGTACGTGGTTTATATAATGTTTTGGAACGTATCAAGCAGAAATATCCGAACTTGCCGATGATGTTGTGTTCCGGTGGCGGTGGCCGTTGCGACTATGAAGCACTGAAATACTTTACCGAATTCTGGCCGAGTGACAATACCGAACCGGTGGAACGCATCTTTATTCAGTGGGGATATTCACACTTCTTCCCTGCAAAGAGCATGGCTGCCCACGTCACGAGTTGGGGAAAACAGCCGGTTAAGTTCCGTACGGATGTTGCCAGTATGTGTAAGTTAGGCTTTGATATCCGGATCAATGAAATGAGCCAGGCTGACCAGCAATATTGCAAGGAAGCTGTGGCAAACTTCAAGCGTTTGAGCGACGTGATTCTGGATGGCGACCAGTATCGTCTGGCATCTCCTTATGAAAGCGAACACGCTGCCGTTATGTATGCGAATGAAAGTGCAAACAAGGCTGTTCTGTTTGCTTTCGATATGTATCCGAGATATGCAGAGATGATGCAACCCCTTCGTTTACAGGGATTGAAAAAAGATGCCCGTTATGAACTCAAGGAAATCAATCTGGTTCCGGGAACTAAGTCCAGACTGGAATGTAACGGCCGGACCTTCTCGGGTGAGTTTCTGATGAATGTGGGGATTCCGGTCTTTTCAAGCAGACCGACAAACAGCCACGTGATTGAAATCACGGAGGTCAAATAAAACAAATACCTGTAATTGCGTGTTGCAAAGCAATAGAGTATGTTTGAACAGATAAATGACATATTACAAAACACGGTTATTACTCCTTACACGGCAGCAGTCAAGTTACTGATCAGTTTCTTTTTGGGAGCAGTCATCGGGATAGAGCGTCAGTTCAGAAGACGGGAGGCCGGTATGCGTACCTTTACCCTTATTTGTATGGGTTCGACAGCCGCTATGCTGGTCTCTATCTGGATTCCGCAATGCTATCCTAACTTCTTGAACGGTGATCCGGGACGTATTGCAGCACAGGTGCTTTCAGGTATCGGTTTCCTGGGGGCCGGGGCGATCATCCAGAGTCACGGGAGTGTGCACGGGTTGACTACCGCTGCATGTATTTGGGTAATGGCAGTGATAGGTTTGGCAGTAGGAGCCGGGATGTATGTTCCGGCTGCTATTGCAACTGTCATAACACTGTTTATCTTGGTGAGCTTGGAACGATTGGAGAGAAGGATGTTTCTGAATGGAGTTAATAAGATTTTGACTATTACCTGTTCTACAGCGACACCCGACTTGAAAGTAATGCGTAAGATATTGGAAGACAAGGGCGTTTTCATCGTAAGTGTTTCCTTTGAGACTTTCTATCTGGACGACCGGTCTGTGATCACCTATAAAGTAAATGTGAAAGCTATCTCTTCTTATACAAACCTGTTCAATGAAATACGGAAATTGGGCATTGTTACACAAATCAGATTGATGGCATAAGCCATCAATCCAATTCTCCTTTCAGCATTCTTCCTGCGATGCGTGCAGCATCTTCAATAAACTTTCCACAGGGACGCTTCTGATAATATTCTTTTGTACGGGCAGACGGTGCCGGAGTTGTTGCTACGGCATCTTCAGGCGGTAAAAGCCGACGGCAAATAACCGTTCCATGCTTTTCTTTAAACAGATCCGCCATTTTCTGTACTATCGCATAATTTTTCGTACGGGCTTCCTGGTCATTAATATCCAAGACAGGATATTTGAAACCGGCCAGCATAGCCATTGCGCTGACAGTTCCGCAAATCTCACGCATGCGTCCTACGCCACCACCGAAAGAGACAGACATTTTCTTTGCCAACTCCATATCCAGTTCAAATACATCCGAATAGGCTAAAAACACAGACTGTGCACAGTTATATCCCGCTTCGAAGTTCCGGACTGCCCGGCTTGCACGTTCTTCGATATCAAAGTCTTTCATAATAATACCGTCTTACGTGTCTTAGCATTCGTAATCCACACAAGCTCTGTCTGCTTTCACCGGGCCTATAATACCTTTGGATACGGCAACATGTTCGGGATGGTTTGCATATGTACTGACATCTTTCAAAGTGTCCAGCTCCGTAGTCAGGATAATATCCCATGTCTCTTCCTGATTCACATTGAAGTCAACGCGGATCAGGCGCAAAACATCGATTTTATCGATCAAAGCTTCCAATTTTGTTTTGATTTCCTGCATTTTTGCCTGTTTGTCGGCCGGAGTTGCAAACTCTTTCAGTTTAAACATAACGATGTGTCTGATCATTGTCTTATTAATTTAGTTACATTTTTTCATCCAAATATGAGTCTTTATAGCCGAGGAAATACAAGATACCGTCCAGTCCGATCGTAGAAATAGATTGTTTGGCGGTAGCTTTCACTTTCGGCTTGGCATGGAAAGCAATTCCCAGGCCGGCAATACTGATCATCGGCAGGTCGTTGGCTCCGTCGCCTACGGCAACAGTCTGGCGGATATCTACATTCTCAACCTGTGCAATCAAACGAAGCAATTCGGCTTTCCGCTTGCCATCGACGATATCGCCTACGTACCGGCCTGTCAACTTTCCGTTCTCCACTTCCAGTTCATTAGCATATACATAGTCGATATTGTATTTCTGTTTCAAGTAATTACCAAAATAGGTGAATCCGCCAGAAAGGATCGCGATCTTGAAGCCGACCTTTTTCAGGATACGCATCAGCCGGTCAACCCCTTCTGTAATCGGCAGATTTTCTGCAATTTCCTGCATGACGGACACATCCAATCCCTTCAGCAGCGCACAACGTTGACGGAAACTCTCGCAGAAATCGATCTCGCCCCGCATTGCCGCTTCCGTAATCGCCTTCACCTGGTCGCCGACACCGGCACGTATGGCCAATTCGTCTATTACTTCCGTTTCAATCAGCGTCGAATCCATATCGAAGCAGATCAGGCGACGCATACGGCGGAACATACTTTCTTCCTGGAATGAAATATCCATTTCCTGTTCAGCCGAAAGTTTCATGAAGTCAGCTTTCATCTGCTCTTTATCTCGGGGAGTTCCCCGCACGGAGAATTCAACGCTTGCCTTAGGCGTACGGGCGTTCTCGTCCAGCGGAATACGTCCTGTCAGACGCTTGATGTCGTCGATGTTCATATCCTGATCGGCAACAATACGGGTTACGCCGGCAATTTGACGGGCTGTCAGTTTCCGCCCCAGGATCGTTATGATGTACCGGTTCTTTCCTTGCATGGAAACCCATTGATTATAGGCATCTTCGGTAATCGGGTTGAAGCGGATATTTACACCTAACTCATAGCTTTTGAAAAGTAATTCTTTCAATATATCTCCGGAATTTCCTTCACTGCTTTGAAATAAAATACCTAAAGACAAGTTATTATGGATGTCTGCCTGACCTATATCCAGAATAACCGCGTTATTTTTGGCCAGTATCTCGGTAAGGGCAGCAGTTACCCCCGGACGATCCGTACCATTTATAGTTATCAGTATTATTTCGTCTTTTTGTTCCATATTCACTATATTTATAAGGCAAAGGTACACAAGATATGTACAAAAACCGATTGTTTTGTAAACAAAATTCGCATATCCATTGTTATTCATTTAGACACATTATATTACTAACAGAACCTGGCAACCTTAAGAAGTCCTGACTGGCAGGCAAACAAAGATGAAGATTCAGTTTGAAATTAAGGAAAAATTGCCTGAAATTATTGCTGAAATAATGCATTCAGACAAATGGCAAACGAATGTCCTGGAAAAGATGAACGGCCTGGAGCGGGTAACGATCAAAGATTCTAACTACGATTCAGAGGCATGTATTGAAATCTGGAAGAATGAAATCCACATCCGGACGGCATGGTCCAATTACACCTATCGTATTTTTACCCGTGGAAATGCTGTTTGGTGCGAATACATCGGGGCCTATCGTGGTTTACTCGAACAGCATCTTTTACCTTCTCTCACTCCTAAAATGAATATCCTGGATTCGGAAGTAACAGAAAGTTCATTAACCGGAAACAAGAGGCAAACCTTGCGAACCTACAGTACGGAGAATCTGAAATTGAAAAACTTCCGTCGTGACAACTTCAAGGAAGAATACAACGTCGCTTCCCCGCAAGACCACCCGACAGTCGTATATGACGAATATATAAAGGAAGGGATGCCGATGCCTTCACCTTATAGTAAAGACAAATAAATACGATAATCATGATAAAAGAGAAAGCGTCTTTCCTTTGAGGGGAAAGGCGCTTTCTTTTTTACCGGGGAATATGAGATTCTTATTTGTCCCCCTTAACAATACCGGCATCCGTGTCTATATTGTTCAGTTTCTTGCTGCCGCCTTTGTACTTGCGTCCGAATTCGAAATTCCAGGAGAAGGTAAGCAGGAGCATCCGGGATGCGGAGGTTGAGAAAGATTCCATTTTGTATGGCGCATACCTGTTTCTGTTCTCGTCTTCGCGTTTATACAGGGAAGAGAACGGAAGCATGATGCCGGCGCCGGCTGTAAACTTACCCTGGTTGTACCGGAGCATAAATAAATGAATGTTTTCGCCACCGTGCATTGTCTCTCCGACAAAGTTGTTCCTGGGACTTCCGATCTGGAACATCCCCATGAATTTCTTGTACATTGCCATAACCGATGCCGTGTAATAGAGGTTCGTATAGGTATGCCGGTAAGTCCGCCCGTCGCTGATAAAATGGTTGACACCTCCGGTTATGTTGAACATCAGGATGTTTTTGATAGGGCCGAAACGTATGTTCAGGTCTCCGCTTACCTTTTGCCAACTATTCTGGTTGGCATACGTACGGATGAATTTATTGTTTTCAAAGAGTGTCTCTTCCATAATCATATCCGGGCTATACCAGTAATAGAGATTGACACCTCCGGTGAAAAGGCCTTTTTTATACTCGTAATTCAGGTAAGTGTTGTAGTTCATGTAAGGGGTTAGATACGGATTACCGCGCCTGATCTGCAACGTGTCTATGATCTGTTCGATAGCACTTAGCTCTGACAGTGCCGGAGATGTGTTTCCGACACTTCCGCCCAAACGGATAAATGTATTGTCCGTCATGTTGTATTGCAGGGACACCTTCGGACGGAATGAATAATACTGGTAACTGTCTTCACCTTCCTGTTTGAACCAGGAACGCGCAACGCCTACACCTCCCATGTAATTGATTCTCTTCAGTTTCCCGCTAAATTCGGCAAACAGATATGTTTCCGATTGCTTCATCCGGGTATTTCCGCCGACTGTCCCTGCATAGGTATTATCCGTCCAGGCCTGCGAATGCTTCACCCCGCTGCTCAAACGTCCGAAATCCCAGTTCTTTTCATATATACCTTCACCGATCAGAGAATATTTCTTTCCGAGAACATTGGAAAGGACATCCGATAAGACTTCTTCTTCCTCTTTCTCTGTATAATTCTGATTAGCATCCGTGTTGATATAAGTTCCTACGATGTTGGCTGTTATGGTCTGCTTGTTTTTCAGCGTACGCATGTAGTATAAGTCGAGCGACGGCAAATGAGATCTGCTTTCTCCACCGCTTCTGACATCCGTTATTTGTTCCGGCGTCTGTTTCTCGTACAGCAGGCTGTGCGACTTCTTTCTCTCTTTTGTGAAGGAATAGCGCAACGTCGCGTTGAAGTAATATTTATCAGCTTCTACAAGGCTGTAATTCAGAGATGTATTGTGAGTTGTTTCCATTATATAGGTAGGAATACCGTTCAACACACGCTGCATGTTCGCCCTGTCGCCGAAGTTATAGGTTTCCAAAGCTTCTTTCCTCGCGTTAAAGTTCCGGTAGCGGGTCGAGTATTGCAGGCCGAACTCTGATTTCTTATGATTCAGCCGGATAGCGACCTGGTCGTCTCCAAAGACTGTGACAGGCGAGTTGGACAGGTTCATATTGACACTTCCCCCTGTCGTTTCCCGTTTTACGATATAATCCAGTACGGCAGCCACATTCCCATATCTGACACCCGGATTGTCGTGATATTCGACCCGGATAATCTCTTTCGGCGATAAGGCCTGTACATCGAGCGCTTCCACCTTGATGCCATTGATGCAGAACTGAATATCCCCTTCGTCGGCTTTCACCTCGTTTGTCAGCGGGTTTACCTGAAGCCGCGGGAGCATCATAGTGCTGAGCAGGTTGATACCGTTCGTCGCATTTTGCTTTTGCTGATCGGTGGGAAAGGCAATCCGGCGGTCCGAATAGGAGCGGACGGCGGAGGCCTTTATGGTTACTTCTTCCAATGCGACGGAAGACGGTTGAAGTAGCACCTTGCCCAGATCGATGCTTTTGGCTATACCTAAGATTGAAACATAGGTCGTCTCATATCCCAAATAGGAAACAACGAGGCGATAGTCTCCGGGTTTTATCTTTTCAAGACGGAAAGCGCCTTTTTCATTACTGTTGGTTCCTGCGATAAAAGCAGAATCCAGTGTTTGAAGAACGATATTGGCGAACTCGACAGGCTGGCTATCTCCGGCGTCTCTGATTTCTCCTTTGATTTGTATTTGCTGACTGTGTATCCCTACGGAAAAGAGCATAAGAATAGCAGCTATAATGATAGTCTTCATTACAGTATGTGTTTATGAGATTAATAAATAGAAAAGTTTAAGAATACGAGGAAGGAGGGAGGAATATTATTCCTCCCAGATCACCTGTCCGTTGAGTATGACGGTTTTAAGATTAGGAATGTGGATATTGAATGTCAGGTCTTTATTATCTGTTCCCTGTGGCTTGGCTATCAGGATTGTATCGCCGCTGACCAGCAAATCGGGCAGGTAGTGTCTGTATCCTTTATAATACAGGTAGCTTCGGCCGGTAACAGCCATCATCTCCCGCTCCGGAAAGTAGGATGTCTTTTCCGTATTTATCAATACTTGCTTTGCCGTCAAGTCGGGATTCTCTATCCTGATAATCCGGTACTGATCGGATATCCTCGTATAAGACTTGTAGCCCAGGCAGGCGTAGGCCGTCCAGACAAAGAGCGGGAACACGTATAACAGGGCGAACAGCAGGATTAAATATAGATTACTTCTTTTCATGATTGCCAGTGTTTAATGTAGATGAATATTGATCGTATGCATTTGTCAGCTCTTTCAGCTCGACGCCCAGGAGGTGCATTTCCTTAAAGACCGCCGGAAGAACTTCCTCTATGAATTGGTTATGCCGCATCCGCCGTATCTCTTTTTCCGCATCAGGCGAGATAAAATAGCCGATGCCCCTTTTGTTGTAGATGATTTCGTTCGCCTGCAGACGTTCGTACGAGCGCATGACTGTGTTCGGGTTTACCTCCATTTCGAGCGCCAGCTCCCGGACGGACGGTATACGGGCTTCGGCCTGATACTCGCCACTCAGCACCCGGTCGCAGATTCGGTCGGCTATCTGGATGAATATGGATTGATTCGTATTGTAGTTCATCTGATTTCCTTTTCTTTAAGTTTGAGATAAGCGATATAAAGTATGCCGAGAGTGGCTGCATAGAAAGCGACAGCATGGTACTGGACCAGGAAATTGATCATATAATACATCGGAGTCATCTCCATAAAAACACCCTGCTGCGGGCCTAATCCGTTCATAACAAACTTCGTAATGATGTAGACCGTACCTCCCAACAATATAGCGTAAGCCAATATGGCTATGAGAAAAGCATATTTCCGGAAAGCAACATAAGACAGAAAGACAATAGAGGAGAGGAAAGCAAGGATCGGCAAGGAGACTTTGAAAGCATTCATCACTCCCGAAAAACTAATGACGGAATAACCAGGTATCGCCAGAGACACGGCGTAGAACGACGGCCATAACATCACGTGAAAGAGAGCTATCAACAGGAATCCTTCCACAAGCAACGTCACGAATTTCTCTATTGTATTAGCCGGAAGCGTCAAATAGAGTCCTTTGGAGCTATGTACCTTTTTCCCTGCATAGCGGCAGAAGTAAATGAAATAGCAAAACAGTCCGATGCCATAAAAGAAATACTGCTTCCTGGTAAACTCCTTCATTGTCGTATCTCCTAATGTAAGCAGGAAGAAGACGATGAGAGCCACAAGAAAGGCGCCTATAGCAAAGACCGCTTGCGATTTGTGTTCTATCCAGTCTGCACGCAGCAGCAATTTAATTCGTTGTAAACTAATCTTATCGTTCATGGTTGTATGTGGTGTTTATCAGTTGAACATGTTTTTGATTTTCTCAGGATGCAGGGTCGCTGCATTGAACAGGAGTTCGAGGGAGACAGGCGTCTCTTCGCCTTTCGTGTTTTCGCCTACGCCCATGAGTCCGAACGGAGTCTGGTTCTCGTAAAGAACCGCATCTTCCGGACTGACGAGGCGGAAGAAGAGTTTCCGGCCGATTTCGTTTAACGGACTGTTCAGTATAACTTTCTTGTTATCCAGAATCAGTACCGCGTCTATCAGGCTTTCCAGATCACGCACCTGGTGAGTCGAGATGATAACCGTCTGTTGCTCATTCGTAAACGAAGCCAACAGCTTGCGGAACACGTCTTTGGAAGGGATGTCCAGCCCGTTGGTCGGTTCGTCCATCAGCAGGAGTGGAGTATGGACGGCAAGCGCCAGCGTGATAGCGACTTTTTTCCGCTGTCCCTGCGACATCTTATTGAGGCGGGCAGAGAAATCCACTTCGAACGATTCGAAACAGGCTTTCAGGATATCGTTGCTGAAAGTAGGGTAGAAGGGAGCATACATCCGGACATACTGCATGGCCGTCACATCCGGCATATTGATTTCTTCCGGCAGCAGGAATAGCTTTTGCAGCAGTCCGGCGCTCCGCTCTGCCGGATTCTGGCCGAACACCTGGCAGGTGCCTTTATTCAGGAAAAGCTGTCCGCTCAGGATATTTAGCAATGTAGTCTTCCCTTCGCCGTTCTTTCCCAACAGACCATAGATGCAACCCGGCTGGATGTCCAGGTCAACCCTGTCGAGGACAGGATTATTTCGTTTGTAGCTGAGACTTGCCTCTTTTAATGTAATCATATGCTTGCTCTTTTAGTGTATTAGTTTATTAGTACACTGCAAATGTAATACTATTTATTAAGCAAACAAGAGAAAAGGGTAAATATTTTATGTGAAAAAGAAAAACTTGTACCTATAATATATAATGTAGACTACAGTGCAAAAAAAGTTTCATGGGCATGGAACTAAAGTTTCTCCTGCATGAAACTAAAGTTTCCTCGGCATGGAACTAAAGTTTCACCTTGACGAAACAGGTGAAACTATATGAGAAAGCCGAAACGTTCCGGGCAACGAACAGCCAAATGATAGGGATGGAGTGTGAAATATAGTTAATGATATGCTATAAAACATCCTATTCGCGTTCTTTTGATGCGATAAAACATATAAAAAATCTTGCAATTAAGCAGAAAAGTGTTATATAGTTTGGCTCGTAAGAGCTTTTACCCGTATATTTGCAACCGTTAAGAACAAGAAAGCGATTCCTTAGCGAAGGTGAAGCCCTTGTTTATTCCTGAAAATCAGGAGTCGGAGCGAGTAGTTTCTGCAACACTCCGATTAAGTTTAACATAAATATGATGATATGAAGGTAAGAGCTTATGTTCTCCTTGTTGCGGTTGCGCTGTTTGCAGTATCAGCCGGAACTAAAAACGCAAAGCCAACAGTCGGTTTAAACCTGGTGACTTTGCCCCGAGAATAGAGTCTTTAGGAAACGAAACGAGTTTCAGTTTCCAAAATCATTCAGGACGTTACACATTGCTGAATTTCTGGGCAGCTTACGATGCTGAATCGCGGGCCCGTAACGTTCAATTATGGAATGAAGTTAACAAGTTGAGTTCAGGCAAGATTGCGATGTATTCGATCTCTTTGGACGAGAAAGAATCCATTTTTACCGAGACGGTAAAAGCCGACAAATTGGAAGGCACGATGCAATTTCATGAAGGACTTGGCAGAAAGTCAGAGTTGTTTGGGAAGTATAACCTGCAAAAGGGATTCCGTAACTTCCTGATAGACGATAAGGGTGTTATCATCGCCGCCAATGTAACCCCGGAAGATCTGACAAATGTATTGAAGAAGATTTAATCAGTTAGATTATTATTAGAAAGAGGCTGGTCCGGCAACGGGTCAGCCTTTTTTGTGCTTTGGTATTTGAATAGTCAGTGATTTCTATTTGTTTTCGGTTTAAAAAACGTATTTTTGCGGTAGTATAAAAACGCTCGATATTACCAACAATAGTATGCCTTATAAATACTCATTCCAGTTAGTAGCTGTAGTGATACTTTTGCTAACCTTCATATCATGTGGTCCTCCGGCTGATTCATCGAAGGAAAAACATATACTCGTAATTCAATCTTACGAAAAACATTTTTCTGCCTACAAGGAAATGAAGAAGGTTCTATCCGATGATTTGCATAAAAGGCGTGTACGGGCAAGTATATACTCTTTCTATCTGGACTGCGAGCAATTCACTGAAAAGCAACAAAGACAGAAGACATTTGACAAACTGAACGAATTGTCTTCCTGGAAACCGGATATCATCCTTGTCAATGATGACCAAGCCTTGAATGCATTGATAACGTGCGAACATCCGTTCGTCAAATCGATACCGGTCGTTTTCATGGGAATCAATTATCCCAATATATCTTTTATTGAAAAACACCCGAATATCACAGGCTTTAGCGACAAGCCGGACTACCGGACCAATATAAAATTGATACAGCAATTAATAGGCAATTGCATCATTATAAGAGTTGCCGATGATACCTTCGCCGATAATATGATTTTGGCGGATATGAATGAGCAGATAAAAGGCTTGTGCGCCTCAAACAATATCTTTTCGACAGACAGAGTCCGTTTGTCCGGTAAAAACGGCATCTCGATAACGAATATTCCTAAGATAAAGCCAGATTCAATATATATCAGCACACTCAATGCGAAATCGGCTCATGCGCTAATCAAAGGGTTCGGCGAAAACTATTACAACAAAGCTTACCTGGCGACAAAGAGGGATTATATGACTATTTCCTTGGGACGGCTCAGTGCTTTTCCTTGTTTTACTGTTATGAATGAGCTAATAGGTTGTAATAATGGTATTGTAGGTGGATATCTGGCTACATTAGAGGAGCAGACACACGAAGCCGCCGGCCGGATTGCTGATATTCTGAATGGAGTTCCTTTGTCAGAGTTCCCTCAAATCCAACAAAGCAAGAAGTCATATGTGTTTGACTATAATGTGTTGAGTAAATGGGGTATCGGCTTATCACAACTACCTGACGATGCCATCATTCTTAATATGCCACTGACTGTGCGTTATAAAATATTCATTTCTATTCTTGCAGTTATTTTCGGTATTCTGTTGCTGGCTGTCTTTATCTACCAGCGCAGACAATACAGGCGGGAAGCGCAACACAAGAAAGAAGCCCAGGAAAAACTACGTCAGGAGAAAGCCTTTCTTTCTTTTGCTTTGGAGAGTGGAAATATCTTTGCTTTCCGGTATAAGAATGGTATTTTTGAGTTTGATAACGAATTCTACCATTCCTTGGGTATTCCTCCAATACCAATTACAGCTGATGAGTTCCAAGAAACCATCCATCCTGATGATCAGGAGGAATTTATAGTAAACCGGGGGAAATTGGACACAGGGTTTCCTGCCCGGCAGATCACGCGCCGACGTTATGACTTTAATGGAAAAGGCCATGAATGGTGGGAGTTCCGCTATGCACAAAATAAAAACATAGAGGGTTTCTCCTCAAATGACAATTCAGTGGTGGTCAGTGGCTTGTGCCTGAATATCCAGCAGATTAAGAATACAGAGAACAATCTTATTCAAGCCCGCCATAAAGCGGAAGAGTCGGACCGGATGAAATCTGTTTTCCTGGCCAATATGAGCCATGAGATACGGACGCCGCTTAACGCTATCGTCGGTTTCTCGCAGCTGCTCAATTCTGACGTGTCGTTAGAGCCGGAAGAGAAAGTTGAATTCCTCGATCTGATAAGTAAGAACAGCGACCTGCTATTGAAGTTAATCAGCGATATCCTGGATTTGTCGCGCATCGAATCCGGATGCCTGTCTTTTTCGTATGAGAACATAGACTTAAGCAAACTGATAGAGGATGTCCATCATACTCACCGGCTGATGATGCCGGAAGGCGTAGAGCTGCGGATGCAGGTGCCTGATGTGCCGGCCATTATTCATACGGACCGCTTGCGCCTGACACAAGTTTGTACGAACTTTATTAATAATGCGAGAAAATTTACCACGCAGGGATACATCGAGATTAAATACGAACTGAGTAAGGACAGCCGGTTCATCCTTCTTTCCGTATCAGATACCGGCAAAGGTATTCCTGAAGAAAAGAAGGCGTTGGTTTTTGAACGTTTCCAGAAACTGGACGAGTTTGCACAGGGAACGGGCTTGGGTTTGGCAATCTGCCAAAGTATTATCAAAACCTTTGGTGGCAATATATCGTTGGAATCTACAATCGGAAAAGGTAGCACATTCACGATTGCGCTGCCATACACTCCTGGATTGGAGATATCTGAAAATTAATTCTCAATAATACGGTTGTTCTCAGCCGCTTCTTTTTGCCATTGCGGAACGACAGTCTTCAGAAATCGGTCTTTGGCGATCCGTTCAGCTTCTATATCGAGGCCGATATACCGTTGCGCCTTTTCTTTAGTGGAAAGGTCAGGCATAGGGACTTCCCCTGTATAACCTTGGCGCATCAGTATTTTCATAATCAGGATGCGGGCTTGTGTTGCCTTATCGAATCCGTCGCTCAAAATGCGCATCACTTCCTGGGGAGCATGAAAGGCCGCCCCGTGAGAGGTTACTCCGAAATCCCAACGCCATTGTGCCTGGCGAAGCAATTTCAATACATTCTCCATCTGCTGCTCCGTCGCTCCTTTGTCCCAGGCGAACTTGGCTTCGATATGAGCTTTTGTCAGTTCTTCTTCCAAACGGTTGCGAAGGGAAAGTACTTTATTCTGCCGATCGTAGACATTATTTCGCAGCGTTTCCTCGCTTTCCCTGTGACAAGCTTGGCAGGTACGGTCAATCATTGCCAACGGGCTCTGAATATGATGATCGTTATACCGGTTTCCACCTTCTCCAACAGCCGGCATGTGGCATTCACCGCAGGAAACACCCCGTTGGGCGTGAATACCCATTTGCGCCAGCTCATAATCGGGATGCTGGGCCTTTAATAAAGGCGTCCGGCTTAATTTATGGGTAAAGTCGGAGAAATGTATGCTGTCGTAATAGGCTTCTATGTTTTCTACTGTGTATCCCCGGTCCCAAGGCAAAGTCAGCACACGCTCTTCTCCATGAAAATAATATTCGGCATGACACTGTGCACAGACGAGGGAGCGCATCTCCTGATCGGTTGCGTCTTCAATATGCTGTCCTTTACGGGAATAGGCTTCGGTCAGAAAGGAACGGGTGATACGCAAGCTCATACTTTCCTGTTCGTGACAGTCGGCGCAGCCAATCGGGTTGACGACTTCACTTCCCAGTTCGGCCCATTTCTTTTTATAGAGCGTCTTAGCGTCAGTCCTCGTCAACAAGCGTGGAATATCCGGGCTTTTACAAGCCCAGCAGGCTGCCGGCTGTGGTCCGCTTTTGCTGTCCATAGGCGCACCTGTGCGCAGGCTGTTGTAAACATCTTCTATGGCATACATATGTCCTCTGGGTGTTGCATAATCTTTTGAGAAGGCATATCCGGCCCACAAAATAACCATCCGGGGACGCATAGCCAAAATATCCGCCTGCTGGTTCCCGTTAAATAAACTTTGGAAAGTTGTGTCGGTTGTATTTTTCCAGGTTTGATACTCGTTTGAATAACGCAGGTCCATAGATTCGTTAGAAAAGAGGTCAACGTTATCTAACTCTTGGTCTTCATCAGTATCATCAATAAACTTTATTCCGTCTTGATGATGTAATGTTCTACCGAAAACAATTACAACAACAATCGTAACAATACCTATAATTGTGAATATTTTATATCGTAACTTCAATGTCTTTTACCCTTAAGTTATATAATAAGTGTCTTTTATGGGCTGCTAATATATGAAAAATTTCCTTATAACGACCGATGAAGTCTGAACAAAAGAAAAAACAGATTGTTTACTACCATATAAAGCAAAGTATTTATTGAATAATCTAAAAAAACATGAAAAGTATGATACCGTATGCAGAACCGGAGAGTGGCAAGATAGCCTTGATTCAAGAAATATTGGATATTAATGACATCCAGGATATAGATTTATTACATAAGTTCCGTGAAGAGTTTATGAATGCTCAAGACAATACGGTAAGAGGGGAAGAGTTCTCACCCGATAATCATTGGGGATAAACACAAGAATGAGGCAAATTATACAATAACCCTCTTTTTGGGCGTTTTTCTATTTCGTCCGAAATCTTGATCCATTTTAGATTGACTCTTTTCACGGTTTTAATCTTCTTTACTGACAACAGATGGAGTGAGGTGCGCAGGTTGTCTGAAAAAGCGTACAATTTGATTACCGAAAACAGAAAATATCGGCAAAGTGATAAACCTTAACTCCCGGAGAATCGTCTGTAGCAAAATAAAACGGACAGCGTTCCAAATATCTCAAGGAAATTCAGGTGCTTTTTTGCCATGAAAACGGTCCTCTTTTCAATTACGACCGTCCAAATCTCCATTACGACCGTGCTAATCTTCGCGAGCTGCCGAGTGCACTACACATTAGCACGGTCGCAATGGAGATTAGGACGGTCGTAATGACTAAAAACACTCAAAAAAGGAGAAAAAGTCCCTTTTTGAGGTCGAAAAAGTGGATTAACATTTGTTTTGTTTCGGATGTCTTTTGAGGCTGAAAAATGCGTTTTTTACAATAAGCCCCCCTGCAACAGGCTCTCTTTTGCCAAATAATGAACTCTTAATTTTCCACAAAAAAAGAGAATACTAATTAGATAGTATTCTCTTTTTTGTGACCGCGACAGGATTCAAACCTGTAACCGGCTGATCCGTAGTCAGCTACTCTATTCAGTTGAGCTACGCGGCCATTATTTCTTGATTGCGAGTGCAAAGGTAGTATTTTCTTTTTTATATGCAAATCTTTCCGTTGTCTTTTTTTTTAACTAATCCAGCATCTTCGGGTTAAATATCAGATAACCAATATTCAAACCGAAATTGAAATTTTTCGATGGATAGCTATAGCCATTCGCATACAGGCTGATGTTGGCAAATGGCAGTTGCAAAACAAGGGCTGCCTCTCCCATATATTTGAACGAATGGAGAAATTTTCCATAATAGGGGATAGCAGAATAAGTATTGTTATTCCATATCTCTTCTTTCTTAATTTCATACAATGGGGCAAAACCATACATATCCAGACGAAAATGGAGCAATTTGCTGAACTTCCAGATAGGAGAGAGCCCGAACGCCACATACTGGTTGGCCCGGAAAGCCTCGTTAAAGACTATCTGGCTATGAGGAGTCGGTGTAAACGCCGGTGCCTGCAAAACAGAAGCCGTATAGTTGTTCATCAAATTCTTGCTGGAAATGACAAGTTCACTTGTAAAACCAAGATTAAAGTGTGAACTAAGTGTCTTATATTGTTCCCATTCGCCTTTCATCTGTAACCAGCTGTGTATTTTCCTGTCAAAAGCACCCATATCGGTGAGAGGAGAAGGGCGGTAATTTTCCTTGCCTGTCACATATTGCGCAACAAGAAACTGCTTCCGGCCGGAAATAGGATATTGTTTGTAATCCAACGAGTTTCGTTCGATGCTAAGGGAGCCGGCAAACAAATCATACCAACTGTGGTCAGATGTTGCATTCGGGAAGGTCATATTGGATGTCTGGAAATAGTAATCATTGAGCCGCCCGTAGGCAAAACCGATCTCCGCCTTGGCACGGTTCAGGAACGGGAATCCAAGTTTGACTTTCGTATATAACTCTTTCTGGCGGATAAAAGCCGGCAGAACATCTTCGTAGAACAATGACTGGCTTTCCGAATATTTTTTCTCCGAGAATACACCTTGCCAGTTCAGATAGGTCGGTATTCTTGTTTGTAAATAAATACGCCCGCTCAGCATTACTCCGCTAAAGGAGTTACCCACTTGGAAATTGGAGTTGACATCAGCGGCAAACCGTCCTAAGTATTGGTATCCCAATCCTAAGAATAACTGGTTAGCCTGATAGGAAGATACGTTTCCTCCGAACCCGACTGTGATCTCTTCCTTCATCTTGACATCCAGATAAAGGTCAAACTTTTTCTCCTTCCGGTTATAAACGGCATGTGGCAATATCTCCTTAATTTTGGAGTAAGTCAGCATCTTGAAGTATGCACGTTTAAATTCTTCCATCGAAAACTCGTGGTTGATGTCGCGATGCAGTTGGGCTTCGATATATTTCCGTTGCGATTCGCTCACGCCTGTAACATATATATTCTGGAAGATTAAAGGAGGCAGACTTTGCTTGTAGGCCTCACGGCGTTTGTTGACTTCGTCCAGGTCAACCCGCCGGGAGACACGTGCCTTGATCGAATCCATCATCGCCATCGTCCGTTTATAGCCGATATCCATCAATTCCCGTGATTTCTGGAAATCAAGAAGAGAGACGGTCGGGAAGCTGAATTTGATCATCATGCCTTCTTCCTCGGGTACGTCGTATTCCGTTTTCTGCATAATCATCGTCTCAAGCTGGTTATAAGGATTGGAAGAAGGCTTGTTATTGCTGCCTGCCACTGTCGAGCCAAAGATAAATTCCGGATGAAACGCCTCCTTCATCGGGCCGACCGGGAAGTTATCGTATATACCGCCGTCGAAAATAGGCACACTGTCTTTCCATATCGGCTGGAAAAAGAACGGGAAAGTCATGGAAGCCCGGACAGCATCGCCCAAGTCCCCGTTTTTGAAGATAATAGCTTTTTTGCTGTAGATATCCGATGCCACGCAGCGGAAAGGCACAAAAAGGTTGTCAAAATTCCATCCGGCTTTAGCTGTCGCCTGCGAAAACAAAGCCATAAAAGCTGGTTCATCTGGATCGGATTGATCAGGCTTTGAGGGAAAAAGTTTGCTTTAACTTGTAACGAATCAGTCATGTCGATCGAGAAATGGCCAAATTCAGGTGTCGGGTCCGGACGTTTGAAATAGTATTTATATTCGTTTTCCACTGTCCCGGTCTGCCAGTAACTGAACTCTTCGGACAACATTAAATTAACCATCTCTTCCGGCGTATATCCCATTGCATAAAGGCTGCCGACAATTGCGCCGGCGGATGTTCCCGTTATATAATCGATCGGTATTCCATTTTCTTCCAGTGCCTTGATGACTCCGATGTGGGCAGCTCCTTTCGCACCGCCACCACTCAGAACCAATCCCACCTTCTGGGCGTATCCCATCTGTAAGGCCATAAATAACAAGGCTGTCAGTACAGCTATCTTTTTCATACTTATAACTTCTCTGCTTAATGATTTCAAAAGTAGTCGTTATTTCCCAGACTGCAAGAATTTGAGATGCATAAAATACAACATAAAATTGGTCTGTTTTGTTAATTGGTTACACAGATAAGATCATTTGAACAGCTGTAGAAAGTTCTCCTTATAACTGGGAGAAACTTCTATTTCCGTTTCATCTTCCAGTACGACATATCCTCCCGAACCTTTATGGTAAGACTTGATACAATTAAAATTTATGATATGCGACTTATGTATGCGAACAAAAGGGAACGGCAATATTTCACTGAAATGTTTCAGGAAACGGCAGACCATCTTTTTACTTTTGTCCGTGAGATAAATATCTGTAAAATTACCATTTCCCTGCAAACGGATGATCTGCTCCATCTTGACAACCTCGAAACCTTCCAAAGTCGGCAGAATGACTTGCTGTTTTTCCGGTTTGGATTCCCGTAAGTTTTCTACCAGAATTTTATTGCGGTTGAAGACTTCGCGATTGGAGATGTGCTGCTGGACTTTGTTGACCGCCAATATAAGTTCCTCTATACTGACCGGTTTAAGCAGATAATAAGCCGCACTTTGATTCAACGCACGCAGTGAATATTCGGAATAAGCCGTAACGAAGATCGTCTCAAAATATATATCCCGGCATCCTTCCAGTACATCGAATGCATTTCCAAAAGGCATTTCGACATCCAGGAAAACCAATTGCGGCTCCAGTTCATGTAGCAGAGGAATGGCCGACTTACAGTCAATGGCTTCTCCGATTACCTCCACAGAAGGACAATATTTAGCCAAATAATTTTTCAAAGCCTCGCGTGCGGCTTGTTCGTCTTCCACGATCACGCTCTTTATCTTAGATAATGTCTCCATCATTTTTTATGTTGTATGGGAAAGTGAAAGGTGACGATTACTCCGCTTTCATTCCCGGTTTTTTCTGTTATGTCTATTGTTATGTGGCAATTATACAACTGTTCAGTAAATGGATGCGTTCGTATGTATTGGTTAGGCCACGCGAATGGTGCTCCCGTTGATGTTTGGTTTTCAACTCCCGGCTTTTGGTCAGCCCGATGCCGTTATCCTCTATGACAACGGACAGGGAAGAAGCCTTCTTTTGGATTGTCAAAGTGAGCAGTCCGGAATCTTCCTTGTAACGGAGTCCGTGCCAGATCGCATTTTCCAATTGTGGCTGGATAAGCATATTGGGAATAAGGATTGCCTCCATGTCGAGCGATTCGTCAATCCGAATCTGATAGGTGAATTTATCCTGGAAACGCATATGTTCCAGTTCTAAATACTCCTTTAGTTGCTCAAGCTCGGTTGCAAGCGGAGTAAAGTCCTTATTGGAGTTTTCCAATGTGTTGCGCATCAGGCGGGAATAGGAAGAGAGGTATTTATTGGCTGCCAGTTCGTCATTCCGGGCAATAAACTGATTCACGCTATTCAGGCTGTTAAATATGAAATGCGGATTCATCTCACGCCGTAACGACTGTAATGCGATCTTTTTATTCTTGCGCCTGATAGAATACCAGGCCCGAAGAATAAAGGCCATGAATATCAGGATCAAAACGATCGAACCCAAAAGGAAGCTGTTGAATTTATTCTGTTTCCGAATCAGTTCATCCTTCAATACGCGCTCTTTTTCCAACTGGGCAATGCGTTTCTCGTGCACTTCAAAAAAACGGGAATCGATCAACGTACTGTCTGCCTTAACCATCGGTTCCAGCTGACTCATAAAATCTTTATATAGATCCAGGGCTTTCTGGGGCTTGTTCATTTTCCGGTATTGTGCGGCAAGCTGTTCCAGGCTTTTCTTCGCTTCGATCGTGTGCCCTTCCTTTAGAGCCAATTCGTATGACTGGCGAAGTGAAGCGGCGGCTTCTTCCATTTTCTTGTCGGCGGCATAAGCTGTTGCGATTTCCCGTTTAACTTTAATTGTTTCGACCGGCTTGTCTTTTACATCTTCCAATGCGGATTCCAAATTGGAAATGGCGGCTTGCTGATTATTCATCTTCATATTTACTTCCGCCATCTGCTGATAGGCGACAGCCCGTTCCTCCTTGTCTTCGTCGGCATTCAGGATATCGATATTCCGTTGTATATAAGTTGCCTGTACGACAGGGTTCGATTTATTCTTCAGACGTTTAACGTCATTTATATTCAGTTCTTGCACCTGTTTGTTCTGTGACAGCTTTACTGCTTCACTATAATTCGAGATTGCGTCGCGCAGTTTGTTTTGTGCTTCCTTCACTTTGGCAAGTTCCCGATTTACATAGGCCAATTGTTCTTTGTCGTTCAGCTTCTGATAGAGTTTGGAGGCGTTGTTCAGATACAGCTCCGCTTTTACATATTCGCCTTGTTTCATTAACTCCTTTGCCAAAATCAGATAATCGAATGCGATTTTCCTGTCGGAACTGTCTTTCTCTAAAGAGGTCGACAGTTTCATGGCTGCGCTCCGGGTATTACCGGAATACTTTATAGTCGGAATCGTGTCTTCCTGCGACCAGGCAATTGTCGCCGGCAGTAACATGAATATAAGAAGGGATAAGTATTTCATCGCTTTTTCCGTCATATGTTTTTACATGTGTAAAGTAAATGCTTCTAATACATTTATCTGTTATGTTTCACCAAGTCAAATCCTCCGTTCACCCATTCTGGCAAAAACTTTAATATTTAACATTCTATATTTGAACCATAAACCTATAAAAAATATCCGAATATGAAAAGAATTATCCTATTTAGCTTCCTGTTTGCAGCCATCTTTGCTACTGCAATGGGCAACATGGTGTCTGAAACGGCAAAGAAAGAGAACCAGACGAAAATACAAGTCGCCATCCTTCTCGATACATCGGGCAGCATGCAGGGATTGATCGAACAGGCAAAATCCCGGCTCTGGAATATAGTCAATACGCTGACAACGCTCAAATATAACGGAAAAACGCCGAAAATAGAGATTTCCCTCTATGAATACGGCAGTTACTATCGTTATAAAGGAGATTATATCCGGCAGATCACTCCTTTGACCACCGACCTGGACCGAATCTCGCAGGAACTTTTCGCCCTGACAACCGGAGGCAGCGAAGAGTATTGCGGAACCGTTATCCACAAAGCAGCCGACGAGCTGGAATGGGGAAACAACGAAGCTGATATAAAGTTGATTTACATTGCCGGAAACGAGATATTCGACCAAGGGGAAATCCGGTACAAAGATGCCATTGCGGATGCTGTCAAAAAAGGAATTTCCGTCAACACCATCCATTGCGGCGACAGGGCAACAGGAATACATGATTACTGGCAAGATGCGGCAGTAAGGGGAAACGGCAAGTTTTTCAATATCGACTCGGACGAACGTATCCGTTATATCGAAACACCTTTCGACGCCCAAATCATTCTTTGCAATGACCGGTTGAACAGAACGTATGTCGGTTATGGACATGCCGGCACTGCACGCAAAGCCAATCAGGTAATGCAGGATCAGAACGCCATGTCCATTTCTTCTGCCAACTATGCAGAACGGGCTGTCAGTAAAACAAAGGAAGTCTACGACAACACCTCATGGGACTTGGTGGACCGCCTGAAGCAAGATAAAGATGCACTCGCCAAAATCTCCCGGGATGATTTGCCGGCCGATTTGCAGCAATTATCCCATGACAAGTTGCAGGCATATGCAGACAGTCTGGCCAAAGAGCGGACTGCCATTCAAAGAGAAATAGCCCGACTGGAGCTAAACGCAAACAATATATGGAGGAACAGGCCAAAGAAGGAACCGGAGAGAAGAAAGAGGATTTGGGAAAAGCCATAACTTCCTCTATCCTGGAATTTGCAAAAGCAAAAGGGTACACGGTTGAATAAATAAAAAGAGAGATGTGTCAAAAGTAAGTTCTAACGCTTTAGCGTGTCATTGCGGGCTTGACCCGCAACCTCATACTAAACTGATTTACAGTGATTAGTATAAGATGGCGGGTCAAGCCCGCCAGGACACAGACGCTATAAATAGGACTTTTGACACAACTCCCTTTCGAATATATTATTTATTTGCCTCTTATTATCCGATCATCTGAACACTGCGCTTGATGAACTGGCTCAACGCTTCACCTTTCAGCATACCGTTTGCCAACAGTGCGAGATCGATCAGCTGGCTGACCAGCTTGTTGCCAGCTGCGTATTCGGACAAAATGCCGTTGCGCTGTGCAACCAGTTCGTCGATCTTTTTGTTCGTGTTCGTCATATCTTCTTTCTCTTCGGAAGTGATTTCTTCTTCCTTCTTTTTGTTTTGGGCTTCACGTAAATCGCTTTGACGCGCCTGCCAGCCTTTCAGGTCGGCAAGGATCGGGTTCAGCTTTTCCGCACAGGCCGTTTCTTCATCGGAAAGAACTTTCTTTACTAATTCGTGGTCTGTATTCAACACCAGGTTGTAGCTGTCGGGCAATTCGCCGTAGAACGACATACCGGGCTGCATGGCAGACATTTCACGCATACGGCGCATATACTCGCTCTGTGTCAGCATGACCGGATTGGAGTTTTCGCCCAATGCTTCGAAAGTAACGATGAAATCAGTCTTTTCGATCTTCGGAAGCTGGCTCTTGAACATTTCCTGCAAAGCGTTCTTCTGGTTTTCATCCAGTGTAACTTTGCCGGCGTCTTCCTTGCGGATCAGGTTATCGACCGTATCGCTGTCCACACGGACGAAGCGAGTCTTTTCGAACTTCTGTTCCAACTGGCTGATCGCGTGTACATCCAACTGGCCGTCCATAATCAACACACTGTATGCCTTGTCCTTAGCAGCCTGGATATAGCTGTACTGGTCATTGACATTGGTCGTGTAGAGATAGATCAGGTTGCCCTCCTTGTCTGTCTGGTTCGCTTCTGTCAGAGCCTTGTATTCTTCAAACGTATAATATTTGCCGTCCACATCCTTCAGCAGGGCGAATTTAGCCGCACGGTCGTAGAACTTCTCTTCGCTCAGCATACCGTATTGGATGAAGAGTTTCAGGCTATCCCACTTTTCCTCGAACTGAGGGCGGTCGTTCTTGAACATTTCTTCCAGGCGGTCTGCCACCTTCTTGGTGATATGGTTGGAGATCTTCTTTACATTCTGGTCGCTCTGCAGATAAGAACGGGAAACGTTCAACGGGATATCCGGTGAATCCAGCACACCGTGCAACAATGTCAGGAATTCGGGCACGATACCTTCAACCGAGTCGGTAACGAATACCTGGTTGCTGTACAGCTGTATCTTGTTGCGATGTAGGTCGATATTGCTCTTGATGCGGGGGAAATACAAGATACCTGTCAGATGGAACGGATAATCCACGTTCAGATGAATCCAGAACAAAGGTTCGTCCGACATCGGATACAAGTCCTGGTAGAACTTCTTGTAGTCTTCGTCCGTCATATCGCTCGGCTTGCGGACCCACGCCGGCTGAATGTCATTGATGATATTGTCCTGGTCCGTATCGACATACTTACCGTCTTTCCATTCCTGCTTTTTACCGAAAGCGATAGGCACCGGCAAGTAGCGGCAATATTTGGTCAACAGGCTGTTGATCTTATCTTTATTCAGAAAATCTTTGTTTTCATCGTCGATATACAGGATAATATCCGTACCACGGTCTTCTTTTTCTGTTTCTTCCAGTGTGTATTCGGGCGTGCCGTCGCAACTCCATTTCATAGGAACGGCACCTTCCTTATACGATTTGGTCACGATTTCCACCTTCTTGGAAACCATGAAGGAAGAGTAGAAACCAAGTCCGAAATGACCGATGATGGCGGCTGCGTCGTTCTTATATTTTTCAACAAACTCTTCAGCTCCGGAGAATGCGATCTGGTTGATGTATTTGTCAATCTCTTCGGCCGTCATACCGATACCGCGATCGGATATCTTGATCGTATCGTTGTCGAAGCTGACATGGATCGTCAAGTCACCCAGTTCACCCTTAAACTCGCCGACTGAAGCCAGCGTTTTCAACTTCTGCGTCGCATCAACCGCGTTAGACACTAACTCACGAAGGAAGATTTCGTGGTCACTATACAAAAACTTCTTGATGATAGGGAAGATGTTCTCACTTGTAACACCTATGTTTCCTTGTTTTGCCATAATACGATATATATTTTAATATTATACTTATTGTTTCTGCTTTATAACCATAATTGCTTACGTGATGTTTATTAACAAAAACAATGCCAATGTACAAAATGGCATTTCGGACTGACAAGTTATCAGAGATGGCAAGCGACAGGAGTTTCCAAGTAGTGAAACTTTTGTTCCATGCCGAGGAAACTTTTGTTTCTTGCAGGAGAAACTTTTGTTCCATGGGCATGAAACTTTAGTTTCAAGCATTGAAACAGGTGAAACTATTTAAGACTTTTTAAAGAAATAGGAGAGGAAAGGTGAAATAGTGGTAGCAGCGGTATCACTAAAAGATGCTGCCACCACTTCTATAGGACTTATAAATCAAAGCACTATAGCCAGTGGTGGCAGCAATATGAAATAAAACAATTATCAGATAGATGTCTCAGGAAGAGACTCGCCTGTTGTCGGCTCGCTCTTTTTTACGCTTGTAACGATCTCCTGTTTGTCTTTGTCGAAGTCGACCACAATCGTGTCGCCTTCGCCGACAGAAGCACGGATAATCATTTCTGCCATCTCGTCTTCCAGATATTTCTGTATAGCACGTTTCAATGGACGGGCGCCAAACTGCACATCGTAACCTTTGCCTGCGATAAAGTCTTTGGCGGCATCTGTCAGTTCCAGGGAATAACCTAAGCTGGCAACTCGTTTGTAAAGACCTTGCAGTTCGATGTCGATGATCTTGTGGATCGCTTCTTTATCCAACTGGTCAAACATGATAATGTCGTCCACACGGTTCAGGAATTCCGGAGCAAACGCTTTATTCAGCGCTTTCTGAATGACGCTGCGGGAGAAATCCTTGTCCGGTTCACCGGCTACTTGCGTATTGAAACCGACACCACGGCCGAAGTCTTTCAATTGGCGCGTACCGATGTTGGATGTCATGATCAGAATCGTGTTCTTAAAGTCAATCCGTCTGCCAAGACTATCCGTCAGGCGGCCTTCATCCAAGACCTGCAACAAAAGGTTGAATACGTCCGGATGCGCTTTCTCGATTTCATCTAACAGGACAACGGAGTAGGGCTTACGGCGAACCTTTTCCGTCAACTGACCGCCTTCTTCATAACCGACGTATCCCGGAGGCGCACCGATCAGGCGGGACACCGCAAACTTCTCGAGATATTCGCTCATATCGATGCGGACCAGTGAGTCAGCCGAGTCGAACAGATATTCCGCCAACTTCTTAGCCAAATGGGTTTTACCTACACCTGTCGGACCGAGGAACATAAATGTTCCGATCGGCTTATTCGGGTCTTTCAGACCGACGCGGTTACGTTGGATTGCTTTTACAATCTTCTGGACGGCGTCGTCCTGGCCAACAACTTTCTTCTTCAGATTCTCTGCCATTTCGAGCAGTTTCAGATTCTCAGCCTTGGCAATACGCTGAACGGGGACACCGGACATCATGGCAACAACTTCTGCCACTTTATCTTCGTCTACCGTTTCGCGATGTTCCTGTAACTCCTGTTCCCACTTGGCTTTAGCAGCTTCCAGTTGGAGCAAGTACTGACGTTCTTTGTCACGGAAGCTGGCAGCTAACTCGAAATTCTGTGACTTAACGGCAGCCAGTTTCTCAGCTTTAGTCGCCTCGATTTTGGCTTCCAACTCTTCGATGCTCTTCGGGACAGTGATGTTAGATATATGTACGCGAGAGCCGGCTTCGTCCAATGCGTCGATTGCTTTATCAGGGAAGTTACGGTCGCTGATATAACGTTCTGTCAGTTTTACGCAGGCTTGCAATGCTTCCGGCGTATAAATTACATTGTGATGTTCCTCGTAGCGGGCCTTGATGTTTTGCAGGATCTGCAAAGTCTCTTCGGCTGTTGTCGGATCGACGATCACTTTCTGGAAACGGCGTTCCAAGGCTCCGTCTTTCTCGATGTTCTTACGATATTCGTCGAGCGTCGTAGCACCGATACATTGTATCTCGCCACGTGCCAAAGCCGGTTTCAACATATTGGCCGCATCCATCGATCCGGAGGCCGAACCTGCACCGACGATCGTATGGATTTCATCGATAAACAGGATGATATTCGGGTTCTTCGACAACTCGTTCAGAATCGCTTTGATACGTTCCTCAAACTGGCCGCGGTATTTTGTCCCGGCCACAATGGAAGCCATGTCCAGGCTGATCACACGTTTGTCAAACAGGATGCGCGATACTTTACGCTGGATGATACGAAGGGCCAGACCTTCCACGATCGCTGATTTACCGACACCCGGTTCACCGATCAGGACAGGATTGTTCTTCTTACGACGGCTCAGGATCTGTGCCAGGCGTTCGATCTCTTTTTCACGTCCTACGATCGGATCGAGGCGGTTCTCGGCTGCCGCACGTGTCATGTCCGTACCGAAATTATCCAATACGGGAGTGTCGTTCGGTGACTTCGGCTGTGCTGAACCGGTTCCTGAACCGGAGGAGCGGGGAGATTCCCTGCGAGAAGAGAAATCGTCTTCATCGTCTTCGTCATCGTCGGTATAACCGTCGCTGATTTCATCGAAATGTTCGAGGTCGTCTTCTGCATCGGCAAAATCGTCCATGCGTTTCAAGCCTGTTCCGCTTACCAGATAATTGTACACGCTACGGTAGGTTATACCTGCCTCGTTCAGCACTTTAGCGGCCACGTTAAACTCTTCTTTCAGAATAGCCAGGAGCAGATGTTCCGTACCGGTTTCTTCTTTCTTGAACAGACGCGATTCGAGCATACTCATACGCAGTACGCGTTCGGTTGTTTTACTGATGGCGATGTCATGCTGGACAGTTTCTTCGGCGTCAAATGTATTCTTGATTTCTTGTTCGATCTTCTTCTTAATACCCCATTCGTCGACATTCAGTTCGCGCAGTGCCTGCACGGCCTTCCCTTCGCCGTCACGGATAATACCAAGCATTAAGTGTTCCGGCCCGATATAACTGTTCTGAAGCCTTGTCGCCTCTTCACGGCTATATTCAATAATGTCCATTAATCTCTTTGAATAGTTATTTTCATATTATAATAATGTACTGTGACAATGCAAAAATAATAAACTCTCTCCATATACCTAACAAATTCCATGCCATTATTCCTTAAAAGACAATAAACGGATAAAAGCTGAATCCTTCACATCTGCCGGAATCTATTCGAGCGACTGCATGGAGACGATTTGGCCGCTGTGGCGGATGTAAAGGTAAAAGCGTTAGAAGAGTATGCACATTTCGGAGGTTATACGAGGTTTTCTGTTGAAAATGCGGTAACTTTGTGAACAAAGAAATAATAGAACGGAAAGAGAGTGAACAAATGAATAAAATAAATAGATTATGGCGCATCATGATAAACAATTTACAGATGCAGAAGTTGTAATAGATCATAGCATTTGGAAAAGCCTGCTTTTGGGTATAGTATGCTTGATTTTTGTGACAATGGGATTGTTCTTTATATCAGATGTAAATAGTAATGGTATCACTAAAATAATTGGTGGCTGGTTGAATGTTCTGTTTTTTGGAATAGGAGGCTTGTTTTATATTGTTACTGTATTTTACAGGAAGATTCACGGTATTCCATTTCTTGTCATCTATGCAGACAAGTTGGATTGTTGTACATCAATAGGAAGAAAGCGCCATACAATCTATTTCAAAGACGTGGAACGTTTCCGTCCAATAAAAGTATCTGCGTCTGAACAGATAGCTATCGATTATAAAACGACTTTCATACAGAATAAATTTGCCTCGGCAAGAACATCCCGCATCACAGAATATCTGTTGTCATTCAATTACAAACAAACCGGAGCAATAGAATCTATTCCGGCAGATAATCTGAATATAAAAGGAAAAGAAATTTGTGATATATTAAATGAACGCGTACGACGATTTGCAGACAATAAATCCGTCATAGAATAAAGCATTTGGCGAGGAAGAGCGGCCCGGTGAATTGCAAGGAACACATCAAGCCGGCAGGATAAAAGGAAGAGCGCATGGTCACGAAAGAGGCCTGCGCTCTTTCTTTGGGCAACAAGTTCTTGGTTGTTTTCTAAAATTTCGGGCTAAAAACTTTCGTGATAAACGGAAAAGCCTTACCTTAGTGCACTTTTTGAAAGGTGAGATATTGAGTGTAATAAATATAAAACTAAATGGTTGATCAAGACAGAATTATTAAGATTAACATCGAGGAGGAAATGAAATCGGCATACATTGACTATTCAATGTCTGTCATTGTTTCGCGCGCCCTTCCGGATGTTAGGGATGGTTTTAAACCGGTTCATCGCCGTATTTTATTTGGAATGAATGAATTGGGAAATACATCCGACAAACCTTATAAAAAATCTGCGAGAATTGTTGGTGAAGTTTTAGGTAAATATCATCCACACGGCGACTCGTCCGTTTATTTCGCAATGGTTCGTATGGCACAGACATGGTCTATGCGTTATACGTTAGTGGATGGACAGGGAAACTTCGGTTCGGTGGACGGCGACAGTCCTGCCGCAATGCGTTATACGGAAGCAAGGTTAAGCAAGCTTGCCGAAGAAATGCTTCGCGATATCGATAAAGATACGGTTGATTTCCAACTGAACTTTGACGATACGTTGAAAGAACCGACTGTATTGCCGACTCGTATTCCGAATTTGCTGGTTAACGGCGGTTCCGGTATTGCCGTAGGTATGGCTACCAACATGCCGACTCATAACCTGAGTGAGGTATTGGATGGCTGTATGGCTTTCATCGATGCCCGCGGCGAGATGGAAGTAGCAGATTTAATGCAATATATCAAAGCTCCGGATTTCCCGACCGGCGCCACTATCTACGGATATGCCGGCGTGAAAGATGCTTTTGAAACGGGTAGGGGACGTATCATTCTGCGTGGTAAGGCTGAAATAGAAACAGACAGTAACCACGAGAAGATCATCATTACGGAAATTCCTTACCTTGTTAATAAGGCGGAACTGATTAAGTATATCGCCGACCTGGTTAATGAAAAACGTATCGACGGTATATCTAATGTAAACGATGAGTCCGACCGTAGCGGTATGCGTATCGTTGTTGATGTCAAGAGAGATGCCAATTCGAGCGTCGTGCTGAACAAGCTGTATAAACTAACCGCTCTGCAGTCTTCTTTCAGTGTCAACAATATTGCATTGGTAAATGGACGCCCGCGTCAGCTTAACCTGAAAGACCTGATCAAGGCATTCGTCGATCACCGTCATGAAGTGGTGATCCGTCGTACAAAATACGATCTGCGTAAAGCAGAAGAACGTGCCCATATCCTGGAAGGCTTGATTATTGCTTCCGACAATATCGACGAAGTAATCGCTATCATCAAATCATCCAAGAGCCCGAATGAGGCAATCGAGCGTTTGATGGAGCGTTTCTCTCTGTCAGATGTACAGGCTCGTGCTATTGTCGAGATGAGACTTCGCCAGTTGACAGGACTGGAGCAGGATAAACTTCGTGCAGAGTATGAAGAAATCGAAAAATTAATCGCATATTTGAAGGAAATTCTGGAAAATGACGATCTTTGCATGAAAGTAATCAAAGACGAGCTGCAGGAGATTAAGGACAAGTATGGAGACGAACGTAAAACAGATATCGTTTATGCTTCCGAAGAACTTAATCCTGAAGACTTCTATGCAGATGACGAGATGATTATCACGATCTCGCACATGGGTTACATCAAACGTACTCCGTTGAGCGAGTTCCGTGCGCAGGGACGTGGTGGAGTAGGAGCTAAAGGTTCTGAAACACGTGATGAAGACTTTGTGGAATATATCTATCCGGCTTCCATGCATGCCACCTTGCTGATATTTACGGCTAAAGGTAAGTGCTACTGGCTGAAAGTGTTCGAAATTCCGGAAGGAGCGAAGAACTCGAAGGGTAGAGCAATCCAGAATTTGCTGAACATCGAGCCGGATGATAAGGTAAACGCTTTTATCCGTGTGAAGAAACTGACAACAGATACGGAATTTATCAATTCTCATTACCTGTTGTTCTGTACGAAGAAAGGTGTGATCAAGAAGACGTTGCTGGAAGCTTATTCCCGTCCTCGCCAGAATGGTGTGAATGCGATTACGCTGCGTGAAGACGATGGTCTGATCGAAGTTTGTATGACAAATGGTAATAATGAAGTCCTGATTGCAAACCGTAACGGGCGTGCGATACGTTTCCATGAAAGTGCCGTGCGTGTTATGGGTCGTACCGCTTCCGGCGTTAGAGGTATGACACTTGACGGCGATAACGACGAAGTAGTCGGAATGGTTTGCATAAAAGACAAAGAAAAGGAAACAGTACTGGTTGTGTCCGAACAAGGCTACGGTAAACGTTCTGATATTGAAGATTACCGTATTACGAATCGTGGAGGTAAAGGTGTCAAAACCATCAACATTACGGAGAAGACCGGTAAATTGGTTGCTATCAAGAATGTTACGGAAGAAAATGATATCATGATCATCAATAAGTCTGGTATCACGATCCGTATGAAGGTATCTGATCTGAATGTCATCGGACGTGCAACGCAAGGCGTACGCTTGATTAATTTGGAGAAACGTAATGACGAAATCGCCTCTGTATGTAAAGTTCTGTCACAGACTGAAGAAGAGATAGCTGAAGAAAAAGCTCAGCGCGAAGCTTTGGAAGGTGCTGCTGTTCATGAACATCCAATAGAGAATACCGATTTCGAAGATGTCTCTGATGATGTCGAAAACAAGGAAAATGTGAACGACACTGAAGAAACAACTGAGGAATAATTTAAACAAATAGAAATATTAATCTCAAATCACTATCACAAATGAAACGAGTATTATTTACAGTTGCACTATGTGTTGCAGCATCTACCTCTTTCGCACAGAAAAAAGCTGTGGGAGAGGCACAAAGTATTGCGAAAAGCAATAATGCAGATTTTGGAGAGGCCAGAACCTTGATCAAAGGTGCATTGGAAAATCCGGAAACTAAGGATGACGCTAAAACTTGGTATGTAGCAGGTTTTATTGAAGATCAGCAGTTTAACGCTGAAAGAACAAAGCAGATTCTGGGACAGCAGCCGAATGAACCGGTTATGTATGAAGCTCTGTATGGTATTTTACCTTATTTCCAGAAAGCATACGAACTGGATCAACAGCCGAACGAAAAAGGTAAAGTGAAACCTCGATTCACAAAAGATATTAAGAGCATCCTGAGTGCAAATCATATCTATCTTTTCAATGGCGGTGCATACTATTTCGACCAGAAAGATTATAAAAAAGCTTATGATTTCTTCAATCAATACGTTGAAATCTCTGAACTGCCGATGTTTGCAGGAACTCAGACTGCAGAGAAGGACTCTACATTCATGACTGTACAGTTCTATGCAGCTGTTGCAGCGACTCAATTAGGCGACTCTAAAATAGCAATTGCTGCTTTAGATCGTGCTAAGAACACTGAATATCGTCAGAGTGACATTTATCAGTATCTCTGCTATGAATATGGAGAAGTTCTTAGAGATTCTGTTAATCTGGAAAAGACATTGGAAGAAGGACTTGTTAAATTCCCGGAAGATCCATATTACCTGATGAGCTTGATCAATATTTATATTTATTCTAACAGAAACGAAAAAGCATTAGAATATTTGAATATTGCTATCCAGAAAAATCCGGATGATGCAACCCTTTACAATGCAATAGGTCGTGTATATGAAACCGGCTTTAAGGATTATGACAACGCAGAAAAATACCTTAAGCTGGCTTTGGAAAAAGATCCGAATCTGACAGACGCTCTTTCCAGCTTAGGTCGTTTATATTACAATCAGGCTGTAAACAAACAGAGTGAAGCTAACATGATCAATGATAGCAAGAAATATCAGGATGAATTGAATATCGCTAAAGAATTATTCAAAAAAGCTCTTCCGTATTTCAAGAAAGCCCATGAAGCAGAACCTGCTAAAATGGATAATATGATCGGATTGAGAGGTATTTACTACAATCTGAACATGGGTCCGGAATTGGAAGCCATCGAAGCAGAAATGAATCAGCAATAAAATCAAATCAGACGCATAAGATTCAGAAAAAGGAGTTTTCATAATGAAAACTCCTTTTTTGTTTTTATGAAACGGAAAAAGGGTGCAACGTTGGAGGGTTTAAGAGAGTCAAATAATCCTATTAAACATAATTGTGATTATCTGGTAAACATATAACAACCAAAATCGGTTACTATAAAAGCATAAAAAAAGCCCGTATCCAACTTCACAGTTACATACGGACCAAACAAATAACAAACTCTACTTATATGAAAAAACAAATACTACTAACTTAATCATTTTAGGAATATCTTTATGGATATAATTCCTAATTCATTTTATCATATAACAGCACAAAAAACAATTTGGTTCAGAATTTGCAAAAAAAAATATTTTTAGACTTTTCATATTATAGTT
>NZ_QUDI01000047.1:0-37567 GCF_003477465.1 Parabacteroides sp. AF48-14 | reverse complement strand
GGTTGTGACCGGCATGGAGCAAGATGATATCTGCCGGATAAAGCCGGTAGATACTGTCGATCTTCGACTCTAAAAACTCCACATTCTTGCCGCTGAAACCACAATGACTGAGTGTCCCGATCCGGCATTTACTTTCACGGGGACCGATAAAATCAAACTGATACCCGGCTGTAAACAATTTCTCCCAAAGCGGATACAAATAGCAAGTGAAGTAATCTGATCCTTCCGTAATGGAATCCCCTAATCCCATTATGGTAAACCGTTCCTGCTTCTTTTCTTGTCCGGCAAGCGTAACCGAATAAGAGAATAAAGAAAAGAATAACAGAAAGAGATAAAGCTGTCTGTATTTCATGATTCTCAGGTTTAAAAGATTTTCATGGGCATGAATTAAAAATCCATCGCCATGGATTTAAAAATGTATGGCGATGGATTTTTTTCCGCTTATTTAACAACAGGCTTATTTCTTAACGTTCCCCCCTCGTTATACTGCTGGTTGTTAGGTAAGCCTTTCTTACCCACTCCCTCTTTCATCAGTCCTTTCAGGTCATTCAGATAAGAACGGTAAACACCCCGGGGAGTGACATGATATTTCTTGCACAGTGAAGCTGCCATTCCAACCACCTCGCCCATCATGCCCGTGGTACGCATCACACGGACAGTTCCCAAGGCGACATGCGTAACACTTATATTGCGGCCCGCCATAAACAGATTGTCGACATTACGGGAATAAAGACAGCGATATGGTATTGGGTAAGGATAAATCTCGATATGCTTAGCAATTGACTTAAACTCCTGATCCGGGAAATTAGCCGTGTTTGCAGGGTCCGGATAATGAAGGTCGATCGTCCATGTCGAGGCGGCAGTTCCATCTTCATGCACCACATGTTTACGGATATCATCCTCCTTCAAGATATAATCCCCCATCAAGCGGCGGGATTCACGTTTGCCCGATACATAAGCCACCCATCCTAATTTCCGGTTACGGTATTGAGAGTTTTCCTTCATGCCGTTCTTTAAATAACTCCAGTTCGAATAGACCACCAATAAACCATAATCCCGGATGCGCTCGAAGTCCCTGATCTGGTCATAGTTCATGCCGGTTTCCCAAGTCCACTCGCCCATCATCACTTTCTCACTGTTTTTATCGTTAAACTCGACGCCATAGCTGAAAGTAGGGAATGGCGACGGTTTCTTATCATCTACAGAATACCATTGGACAGATGCACCCATCGTCATTTTATCAGCCTTTTCCGGCGCTGTGCTCTCGCCAAACTCATCACGGGCCTCACGTCCCATCCGATAATCGGCACCAGCCAGATAACCGATCGTACCATCACCGGTGCAATCTGAAAATAGAGGAGCTTCAAAACGCTGTTCCTTTCCGGTTTCAATATGTTTAGCGATCACGGAACGGATCTTCTGCCCATCCATCTGCACACCGATGGCGCGATAATTGGAGAATAATGTTATGTTCTTTTCATTGGCAACCAATTCCGACTTTTTATCATCTTCATAATAATCGCCCGGTTGCGCATTTCCTCCACGCGTAGGACCAAACTCTTTCTGCAGATTTCCCAATTCCTTATAAGGCCCAGCCTCTATCCGTCCTCCCAAATGAACACGGATTTCAGAACTGTTATTACCACCTAATACAGGACGATCATTGATCAGGGCGACTTTACACCCAAGCCGGGCTGCCGAAACTGCGGCACTGATACCGGCAATACCGCCGCCCACCACAACCAAATCATACTGTCCGGCAACGGGTGCCTCATCCGGAAGTCCTAATGCTGTCCGGCGGAAAGCCTCCAAGCCCTTTATATCTGACGGCGGCACTTTTCCCTCTTCCGTCGTGAAGTAGATTGCATCGCAACGGCCGTCAAAACCGGTCAGGTCGTGCAGTTTTATTACTGTTTTCAGGTTCTTTACCGATACCTTTCCTGCAATCTGCCATATCCAGGCACTACCTTCTGCTCCTAACGGAGAGGTCATCTTCTTTCCTCCGACCGACAAACTGAATTTCCCGGGACCTTCCCCTTTTTTCCAGGGAGAGGTCCAGTTATAGGTACGGACATAGACATAATATTCGCCTTTTTCCGGAAAAGTCACTTCCGTATAGGCATCATCCACTGGCACGCCCATTCCATGCGCCAACAAATAAGGCGATCCCATCAGATCCATAAACTGCTGGTCCACCACCCAGCCTCCTTTATTGCTGAAACTCTCGGCTTCAACAAACAGGTCCGCAGCCCGGATATGACCTAAGCTGATCAGAAACAATAAAGTAAAAATTACACGAGTTTTCATGATATTATTATTTATACTCCAACCAAGCGGTAGCTTTCGTATCCGTATCCGATACAAAACGAACCCATCTTGCCTGGAACGATTCAGGTAGTTGTTGAACAAATTTTTCTCCCGGTTTAACAGTATAGGAAGCATAATCCATCCAATCGCCATTTCCGGTAGGATCGACCTCAACCGTTATAACGACATTTTTATCGGACTGGTGTGAAAGCGACAGTTCCTTTTTATCGTAGAACGCGATCAAGTAAGGATCGGATGCAACACCGGCCTGCACATTTGTATCTTTCCAAGGACCACCCTGTCCTACCGGTTTACCCAAAGACCACAAATCATCGATGACACCCACCCAAACAGCGGCTTTTCCATCATCCGAGATGACTATATGCGGATTGTCCTTGCCTTCTTCAGGAGTCACGCCTGTTAAAAGAAGCATCCCCCGATAGGAAGCATAATCATTTATGCGGAAATTATGAGATGATACCGGACGGATCTTGGCATAACCATCCGCATTTTCGGCGGGAAGTTCATAGAACGTCCCCATGCAAGAGAATAAGTCGCGTTCCGTCGCCACTTCACGGCAAATACGAAGGACTCCCTGTTCCGTCAGATTCTTATACTGTTCATTTCCTAAAGGCAAACGCCAGCGGCGGCCCAAATCATCGACTACCAGGACGGAACCTTCTTCTATTGAAATAACCTGTTGGGGAATCGCAAATTTACTGCGAATGAAATCGGCTGTCTTAGCATCATCCTTCCGAATCAATTCCAACTTATCTCCCATTTCATAATAACCAGTTTCCGAAACTTTACCGTCAACCGTCGTATTGGCCAATAGCCCTAACGCGCGGCGATCATCGCCCAATCCGTACAACAGGCCACCGGTTGTTTTATCCTTGTCCACAGAAGTAAGGCCGTTATAAATCGGAGCGGGAGACATCGCGCGATTATCTGAAGATGTATAAGAGAATGTAGCCGTCGCCATTGTATTCTTATCCGCCTTTACACGAATCCATTCACCCTTTTCCATCGCGCCAAAGGGGACAGATGCCGCTTTACCCGGACTGACTGTTACCGATTTCAAAGTCTTCCACCGGTTATCTCCGGATTCATCCACTTCGAACGTAAAAGTAACAGGTTGTTTCCCTTCGTTCTTCACCCATCCGCAACGATTCACCCAACCGCTGAACAAAAACGGTTCGGATGTTTCATTCGCCTTTACGTTTTCCCGGGCCCAAACAGCACCTTCAGCCGTAGCAGGTCCTAACTCATCCGGTTTTGCCAAAGAGGTAAACCACAGATTCGAATTCGACTGGCCAGGGCCCTCTATATTGCCTTTTGCCTTCCGTTTGTTCAGAAATTCTTTTTGAGCCGAGTCATCACAACCGAAAACCAACTGGTCATTCCAACGGGTAAAATCACCGATCACCTTCAAATAAGCAGAACGGGGACGAATTCCGGCAGAGTTATCCGCTGTAAACGTTCCGGGGAAATGCCAGAACATCCCATGCATTGTCATCAGATAGTCCGGAGCCATATCGGTCCCCACATTCCGGATACGCGGCCATTCCGTATTCCAACCATGTGCCCCGTCGTAGCTATGACTGGCCTTTGGCAAACGGTAAAAAGACCATCCTTTTTTAGCGTCGCGCACTCCCAGAAGAATCGATTTATAGTCCCAGCCCGTAGCCCAAACCGGGTCTGTTTCCGGATTTGCATTTCCATAAATTCCACCCGGACCAGTCACTTCCACGAATTGATTCCGGCGTACGGTTTTCCAGTCCTTGCCATCCCATTCTGCCAGAACACCCGCTTCCACATCAAATTTTCGTAAAGCTTCTTGCGTTCCTTCTCCATTATTCGTGTAAAACATAAAGCCTTGTCCGGAATATAAGCCTTTGCCATGAACACCCGGCAGCAAGTCGTTTATAGGCCCTGCATCCGTATCGTTCTTTTTCTGCTGCTTATTATTTCCGTCCTGATACAATTCTTTTACTTCCAACGTGTTTACGTCTACCTCATAAAAGCCTTCCTCCATCGTTCCATAATAGATCTTATTCGCCGGATCTGTCAGATGACGGGCATTGCCGGTATGGCGGCCTGGCATGACTGTATAGGGAATAACGCGTACTTTACCTGTCTGATCAATAGCATACGGGCCGATGAACAGTTGATTGCTTTCCTTATGGATCATGCGGTTGGCAGGAGTTCCTCCGATACTTTCATCACGGACAATTTGCTGGTAGTCGGGCGTTACTTCATATAATTTATCAGACGAGCCATTGGGCAGGTGAGGACCATAAGTAATCACCCACAATCGGTCAGCCCAGGGCACAACAGCACCGGTACCGCATTCGCCTCGTTATTGTAATAGGCTAATCGGGGATAAATGCCGGAAATAGAGTCCGGCACATTCTTTGCGTCTCTCTGTGCTGTACATCCCATTAGAGAACAGACTGCCATTAATCCAATTATATTGTTCAGTTTCATTTCTTTTCAATATTTTGCCAAATATAGTTATAATAAGGGCTCCTCATACTCTATATGACGATATAAACAGAGGAGCCCCAATCTCAATTACCATTTCGGATTTTGTGACAGATTATCATTGATAAGTCTGTCTGCAGCAGGTATCGGCCATAAATAGTCACGACTTTCATCGAATTTACGTTCTGTTGCCACAGTAATATAACCTTTTTTCGCCATTTCGCTTAAATCAGCAATACCGTCTTCATCAATCTGAGGAATACCACCTATCGGATAGTTACCATCTTTCCAGTTCTGAATCAACTGCTTGTATTCAGCAGACACCGAACTTTCATTTCCATCCCAAGAGGTATTACCGGACCATGCACGATTCAAGAAATAAATTGGACGATTCAATACTTTACCTGCAATCTTCCAACGAATCAAATCGCTATAACGGTGGCCTTCCCAAGCCATTTCAATGAAACGTTCGGTACGGATAACCGTACGTAACTGCTGCTGTGAACCTTCCGTTACTCGCGGATACTCAAGACCTGTTCCATTATAAGCTCTTTCCCGCAATTTATTAATCGTTGCATCCAGCACCTCTTGGCTACACTGGTTCATCTCATTCATCGCTTCAGCATACATCAGCAAGACATCACCGTAACGCAGCATCGGATAAGTAGTCGGTGCACCAGCTTTACCATTTTCCAGGAATGATTCATCAACATATTTTTTAAATAGCAAGCCTGTGTACGAAGCATGTTCCGCTCTTGCTTTTGAATCGTTATTTCCCACTTGTGCACCATCGGAAATTCTCTGAACGGTTGTTTTAACAGGAGATGGAGAATATTCATACCCCAACCACTTATAATCGTTCGGATCATACGTTCCGTCCAACACACTCTTGTTGTACGCTGTTGCAAACGGAACAATCGTCATCGCCATACGCGGATCCCTATTCTCAAAAAAATCTTTCGGGTTGTAAAGTGGAGATTCATCGATCGGTTTACCGTCAATGCAAGGATAAGCACAAACCAATTCATAAGACGGAGCCTTTTGACCACCCCATCCGCCTGAAAGACGAGAAATACAATTCAAGACATCAGATGCAGCCCAATAATACTTCTTCAACGTCACATCTCCACGGAAGAAGAAAATCCATTCGTCAGACCAAGAAGCTGTAAATAAATCCTGATAGTTGTCATGCAGTTTATATACATTCAAATCCATACAATTCTTGGCAGCAGTAGCAGCGGTAGCATAATCTTCATTATAAATAGCAATCCTCGCTTTAAATGCATAAGCAGCCCCTTTCGTAGCACGCTGGATACCGGGATAACTGTTCGGTAAACGTTCCGCAGCCTTGTCCAAGCATTCGTAGCTGTAAGCTAATACATCGGCTTTCGGAGAGCGGGAAGCGGTATAAGCCTCATCCAAACTCATACCCACCTTATCCAAGATCGCATCCCCCCAATGAAAAGCCAACATACCGTAAGCATGTCCCAAATAGAAATAAGCTTCACCTTCATATTGGGCTATATCCTTTTCCGAAACGCCCATAGCACGTGCCCGGTCCATATTATTGATTATGCGTAAAGCACGGGCAATACCTTTATAATAGTTTTCCCAGCGTTTGGCAATCGTTCCGTTTTCTGAAGTCAACGTACCATTATTCACCTCCGATGTTTCATTTCGGGCAGTTACATCATCTCCCCATTTCATATCGTCAATCGGGAAAAAATCCGTACGATAGAAATCATTCAGGGACATCTCTATTTCTGCTTGAGAAGAATACCAGTTCTCACTCGACCCTTCAGAAAGAGGATTCAAATTAAGATCGACACACGACATAAGCATGAACAGAGAAGCAGTGCATATAGAAAATTTTATCTGTTTCATATCACTATAAATTTAAAATTTAACATTTGCGCCAAATGTAAAAGACGTGGATATAAAGTCGGAACTTGCGCCTATTTCCGGATCCCATCCCTTAGGATAATGACTGATAGCAGGAAGATCATTTATTGTTGCATATATCCGAAGCCCTCTGATGAAACACTTATCCACAAGTTTCTGCGGCAACGAATATCCCAATGTAATATTCTTAACACGGAAATAAGCTCCGTTGAACAACCAATAATCAGATCCGGTATAAGTATTGGTAGTATTGGTATATGTAAGACGAGGATATTTGGCATTCCGGTTTTGATCATCCGAATTATGCTGACTCCAATAATTACCCAATACAAGAGAAGGTACCGCACCCCATTGTTCTTTCAACGGTTGAATCCAAGCAGAATTAAAAAGAACATTCTGATGTCCCACGCCTTGGAAAGAAAGTGAGAAGTCCCAATCCTTCCAACCTAAGAAAAGATTACCACCAAACTGAAACTCCGGCAAGGAATTTCCTAAACGAACTTTATCATCCGAATTGATAACACCATCTCCATTCACATCGACATATTTAATATGACCAGCCTTATCGTTAGCAGTGAGTGTCGGATACTTGTTTCCTTCCGAATCATACAAATCAGCATCAGTGATAAACAGACCATCGGTCTTATACATAAACCACTCATAATAATAAGAATCTTCTTCATAAATCTTATTACCATCTATAGTCCTTCTGTCTCCTAAATATCCCATTTTCGAACGATAATCGGACAGATTAAAGGATACGCCATAAGAAATCTCACCAATCTGGTCACGCCAACTTGCTTCAAGCTCCCAACCGTGAGTATACATATCACCTGCATTTTGCTTCGGAGCAGAGAATCCTGCATAAGAAGGGAATCCCAAAGTCAAAAGCATATCGGATGTTTTCTTATAATAATAGTCACCTGTCAAACTCAGACGATTATTTAACAAAGTAATATCGACACCAATATCATAAGTCGTCGTTGTTTCCCACGTAATATCGCTAAATGCATAATTATATTGTGCAGCATTCTGTACAGCAGTCACCGATTGGGAACCCTTGTCATACATATAACTGTTTCCGAAATTGATAGCTGCCTGATACGGAAATTCCGCATCGCTAATACGCTCATTACCCAATGAACCAATAGAAGCGCGTACTTTCAAATAATCTATCCATTTATTTTTAGGAAACCAAGATTCATTTGAAGCTACCCAACCCGCCGATACAGAAGGGAAAACACCCCAACGATAAGCAGATGCAAAACGAGAAGAGGCATCTGCACGGACATTCGCCTGTAACATATAACGGCTCTTGTATGAATACATAGCTCGCCCGAAAACGGATTGATAAGCATTGTGACCTGCATTACCTGAATTATACTGGTAATCTTCCGGTCCAAGATTCAAATAGGGATAAGTATCCAATTCATAATTATTTCTTGATGCACCCAGATTTTCCCATTTATATTTATAACCTTCATATCCGACCATTGCATTCAAGGAATGCTCATTCCATTTGTTCTCGTAGTTGGCATAAAACTGATAAGTACGGCTTTGGGTGTTATTACGCGCTTCATTCAACTGGGTTGTCTTACTATTTTGTGCAGCGATGGCCGTCCCATCTTCATAATAAACATCCACTTTCTTATTAAATGCCTTTTTGCTCTCGAAAGTGTAACGGGGAGCGAAAACCGCTGTCAAAGTCAACCCTTTCACCGGAGTCAAACTCAACTGTGCTTTACCTCCGAATTTATAATAATTGGTATTGGTCGTTCCTCCTTCGTTCAACATGGCCAACGGATTAGCTCCCGATTTCACATCTGCATAACTACCATCTTGCCAATACGGATTATAATAAGGAGCCGTTAAATATGCCCAATAAATCGGATTGAAAGTTTCACTCTTGGAGAAATTAGTAGAGAATGGATTTATGCTTTCCGAAGCTGAAAAGTCAATATCAATATTGGCCCGAATCCAAGAATTGATTTTATAATCATTATTAACACGACCGGCATACCGTTCATACGATTTATTCGCATAATACCCGTCTGCCGTCTGATAATTGAACGAAAACTTGGACTGCAACTTATCCGTACCGCCTGAAACGTTAAAGTTATGCTGTTGATGAGAAGTCGTATTCTTCAACAGTAAATCGACCCAATCCGTATTCGGATAATGATAAGGATCAGTTGCATTGTTAGCCATCCAAGAATTAATGGTTTCCTGCGAATATTGCGAATAAGGATTAGACGCACCATCGTTCCACTTAATCTCATTTTGAACATTCATCCAATCGATCACATTTCCATTGGTCGGCCGTGCAGTCGGTTTGTCAATGGAATATTCATAATTGTAGTCTAAATTGAATTTATTCTCCTTGGCCCTCTTAGTCGTAATCAAGATGACACCAGCCGCAGCACGAGACCCGTAAATAGAAGCCGAAGCAGCATCTTTCAAAACACTCATGGTTTCTACATCCGAAGCTACAACATCATTCAACGAACCTGGCACACCGTCAATTATAACAAGAGGATCGTTATTGGAAAGTGTCGTCACACCACGAACACGTATCGTTGCCGAACTACCAGGACCTCCGGAAGAACGCGTTACCTCCACGCCCGAAATCTGCCCCTGCATAGCCGTAGATAACATTTGAGTAGAACGTTCTGTCAAAGAAGCCCCTTTGACACTGGATATCGGACCTGTTAAATCTCCTTTACGCGCCGAACCATAACCGATTACGACTACTTCATCCAACAATTCCGCATCTTCCGTCATTGTTATAGATACGGATGTTTTATTTTTTACAGATACTTCACTTTGAATATACCCAATATAAGAAACTATCAACGTTGCATCTGATGCAACGTTAAGGGAGAACCTCCCTTCCGCATCCGTAATCGTTCCATTCGTTGTTCCTTTCTCAACCACATTGGCACCAATAACAGGCAGGCCGGATTCATCAAAGACAACTCCCGTTATCCTCTTCTGGTTCTGTTGAGCACTCGCAAGGGATGATGTTTCCGAAGCTTTGATCAACACTTGGCGATCAATGATCTGATACCTGTAGCCCGTGTTTCTAAGCACCTGGTCCAACACATCTTCCAAAGATGCATTTCTAACATTCACACTTGCAGTCCGGTTGACATTCACACGATTGTCATTAAAGAAAAATGTAAACTCACTGCTTTTTTCGATTTCCCGAAGGATTTCAATGATACTGCTGTTTTGTTTATTGATCGACACCTTGTAGCCCTGCGCATAAGTTGAGGCAGAAATACAGCATGCGACTCCCAACAAAAATAAGGCTGTGATCTTCATAATACGCTTTGTTTTTCTAAATAACGGGACATAATAATCCCTGTCACTGTTTTTTTTCATAACTTTGTATAGTTTTTGATGAATAATAAATGCAAGTCTTTGGCTTGGACTCCTTTATGACATGCATTTTTGAAAACTCACTGATTGGAAGGTGCTTGCCGGCATCTTCCAATTTTTTTGTAGGCTAACCCTTTTTTATCCCATAAGCATCAGAATTAAGTTGTTTATAATATGTTATTTTAAAGTCAATATATAATCACCACTCTCCATTTGCGTATATATCAAAGGAGAGGAGGCTTTTATCATATAAAGTATCCGATCCAGCGACTCGTCCCTCACCTTAAAAGTAAACCGGTACTTTTCTGCCAAATCCTTCTGGCACATCACTTTTCGTCCATACCATTGTTCAAGGCGCGGGATTATCATGGAAAGCTTTTCATTTTCAAAACTCAACATTTTCTGCTTACGCCAAGCTGTATATTTATCAGCATTGACCGCCTGTTTCATGACTTCACCTGTTTGTCTATCCAATACGAGCTTTTCATCGGGAGAAACCAGATATTCTTTCACCTTTTTGGTTCCCTTATCAGAAATACCGACTTTGATTTTCCCGTTTAATAGAATTGTTTCTATTTTGTTATCCATTTCATAGCTAAACAACTCGAACGCCGTACCCAATGCCTGTACGCTCATGTCTTCCGTACGAACAATAAAAGGTTTCTCACGATTCTTGGCCACATCGAAAAAAGCTTGCCCATTCAACGTTACCTCACGCGTTTTACCGGAGAAACTGGCCGGATAAGTCAAACGGCTGCCAGGTCCCATCTGTACTTTCGTTCCATCCGGCAAGGAGACGGATTCCATATTCTGGATGCCGGAACTTACGACATACATCGGAACTGTTGTTCTGTCTTGATAAGCGAAATAAGCCATTCCCGCCACTCCCAACACCAGCAATACGGACGCAACCAAACTATATATTTTATAAAACACAACCTTTCTGCCTTCTGCATGCTGCCAGGAAACTCTGCAAATATTCCGCCAGATAGACGGTTCGTCCGGACGATCCCTCTCGATAACATCGGGGGCACTGTCCCACTGCTGCTCCATCTGTCGTGTCACCCGCCGGGACGATTGTAATGCAATCCGCTCCTCTTCGGTCAACGCATCCTGCATCAGTTTCCTAAGTATATATTTTTTATCTTCGTATTCCATTTTTAATTGCCTTACATATATAAATACACACAAAATGCTCCTTCCCCCTATTCAAATATAATATTTTTTCTACAACTATTCTCAATCTCTACAAAACGGCATTAAATCAAGCCGAACCTCCGGGGACTTATTGTAAAAAACGCATTGAAACACTTTGAAAAAAGAGAAAACAGTCTTCCGATAAAGTTTGCCAAATTCAAAAAAAGAGTTAATAAATTGGATTTTTATCGTGAAGTACGCAAAGAATTTCCATTACGACCGTCCTAATTGCCATCGTGACCGTCCTAATGGGTAGTGCACTCGGCACCTCGCGAAGATTATGACGGTCGTAATGGCGATGAGGACGGTCATAATAGAAATAAGGTACCGGATTCTCCCGAAACAACCCCTATTTCCTTGCCATATTCACGTATCGTCCCCTGTATCTTTTCAAATATTCGATTCTCCGGGAGTTAAGGTTTGACGAATTGTAAGGGAGATTGGAAAATGAATGGATAAATGCGATGCAATTTATATGAACCCGGCAGCCTGTCAGCCAATATGTCAAGAAAAACGCAGTTTATCCGAATAAAAGACAAAACAAAATCGCATGCTTTTTCTCTTGAAATAGAAAAAACAAGGGGTTATTGTAAAAAGCTCATATAAAAAGAAGAAGTAAAGTGATATTTTTTTTCAAATATTTGAGGGCTTCGCTAATTTGATTTTCAACTGTTTTTTCTGAAATATCCAACAAGAGCGCTATCTCTTTGTAGCTCTTTTGTTCTTTGCGGCTCAAGTTAAAAATCTCACGGCGGCGTGGAGGCAATTCATCGATCAGGCGATCTATATATTCTTGCAGATTATTAGCTTCAATCTCTTCTTCCACATCATAAGGTTCTTCCAAGGCGGCAAGAACCGTCACTTTATAAAAATCTTCATTCAGGCTTTTACGGTGCTGGTTAAAGATCAGATTCCGGGTAATGATAAACAGGAGGCCTTTGAAATGGTCATCCGCACGGAGAAACTCGCGCGTTTCCCATACTTTGATAAAAACTTCCTGCACCACCTCTTCGGCGGCATCGACACTGGTCAGATAAAGGCGGCTAAAATTATAGACCTGTTTCCAATATTGTTTATACAAAGCAGTAAATGCATCTTTACTGCTCTGTTTCAATAATAATATCAGTTCCTTTTCCTCCATCATTCCTTTTATCTACGGAACAAATGTATTAAAAAAGTTGACAGTTAACAAGTAACTGACAACTTTTGCTTTTTTTAGTGGTTTGTTCCTTCAAAGAGGTCGTGATCCTCTTTCTTTTGAGAACTCTTAACCTTAAAGTTATTAAATGTATAGCTGACCGTAAGCGTAATCAAGGGATAGCTGGGACGGATACGCGTGATGGATTGCAAGTCGGATGTAATGATCTTGCTCACATAGCGAGCGGAGTTGAAAACATCCCGAAAGGCAAGTGTCGCCGACAGTTTACGTTTCATCAACTGCTGGCGGACGGCCAGGTTCACATACCAGAAGGCATCCGTACGTCCCTGTGTCGTCACAGACGGACCGACAAAGTTTCCATCTACCTGGACACGGGTATATTTCAAAACATCGAAAGAGTTGTTCCACATGATATCGTAGTTCGTACTCGTCTCGTTCTCACCACCGGTCTTATACTGGTTCTTCACTTTATAGTGATACAGGCTTCCGTTCAGGTTCACGTTCCACCAGCGGGCAAGCTGAACCTGTCCGCTCAATTCGATACCTGTCGAATAATCATGCCCGACGTTTGCCATTGAATCCAACGTAACACCCGCCTCATAAGGGACACGCAGACGTTCTATCTTGTCCTTGCGGCTCCGGTGGAACACAGTGGCGGAAACCGTGTGTTCGCCTATGTTCTTTTTATAATTCAGCTCGAAAGAATTGATATATTCCGAACGGATATCCGGGTTACCGATTTCCGCCGAATAAAAATCGCGATAGGTGATATACGGTTCCATAAAGAACAGTTCCGGACGGGTTATACGGCGCGAATAAGACGCCAGCAGCTTATGTTCTTTCGGGAAAGTATAGCCTAAGTGGACGGAAGGGAAGAACTCGAACTTATTATATGTACGGTCTTTTCCGGGAATCGAACTGCGCAAGACACGGTGCGTATGCTCGCCGCGCACACCGGCTTGGAAGTCAAACGATTTATAGCTATCGGCAACAATACCATAAATCGAGTTGATGCCATGCTGGAAATAGAAGGTATTATAAATATCATCCCGGTTATAAAACTCTTGCTTCACCGGGTCCCAGAAATGCATCGTGTAATCTCCGTCTTCCAGGTAAGAGAAATACTGGTAACCGCCTTCTATACGGCCCGTTTTGCTATAAGGATAAATATAATCCAGATTACCACGCACGGTCCAGCGGTGTTCGTCTTCCCAGGCGCGATGTCCCTTTTCCCGCTCGTTGTTTTTGTTGAAGAGGTCGCTCTGGAAATACTCCAGGGCATTACCTCCGTATTTGAGGTAGAAACTACCGGTCAGCTGATGTCCCTTGTCATTGAATTTATGGTCGAACCCGACGGTTCCCAGAAAATAGGTTTCATGTATATCGTAATCGTCACGGCTATAATAATCACCCTCGCCGAATGTCGTCCCGTCCGCCGAACGCTTTTCCCTGTAATCCAGGTCGCCGTTGCGGGTACGGCCGCCATAACCGCCTTCCAGGTCAACATTGAACGTTGTTTGAGGAAGGGAATACATCCAGCCGGCCTTCAGCGAATAATTGAAGTTATTACTTTTACGCGGTCCGTTGGAATGGGAAGTCGTAGCCGTATCCGAAATAATAGTCGTCTTTTCCTGGTCGAAATCACTCTTACGCAAGCGTTCGCTCCAAACCCCGCCGAAATACCAACGGGATGCCTTGTTCTGTTGTGACAGCAGGAAATCGACTCCGCGAGACAAGACGGTGCTACCCGTCAGGTTCACCATCCCGCTGAATCCATCCTGGACATGCTTCTTCGTGACTATATTAATGATTCCCACATCTCCACCTGTATCATGCCGGGCGGAAGGGGTCGTGATAATTTCTATATTCTCGATGTGACCTGCCGGAATCTGCTCCAGAGCCTGGGTGCCGCTGAACACACTCGGCTTGCCGTCTATATAAACCGTAAAACCGGAACTACCGCGGAAGCTTACTTCGCCCTCCGCATCTACACGTATCGAGGGCGTATTTTCCAAAATATCGACAGCCGAACCGCCTCCGGCAAGCAGATTGGACGAAGCCTCGATGACTTTCTTGTCCAACTTGTAAATAACCTGCTTTTTCTGTGCGACAACTTCGACTTCCGCCAATCCCACTTCCAGAGGTTTCATGGAGATAACTCCCAAATCCATCATCTCAGAAGAGGATTTCAATTCGATATTCGGACGATTATACAAGTCGTAACCGACCAGTCGCACCAACAAGTGGTACTTTCCGTCTTTCACATCCGCAATGCGGAAACTTCCATCGGCTTCAGGCAAAGTCTGGTACGCCGGATTCACCTCTCCCTCACGGAAAAGGAACACATCTGCAAAATCAATCGGCTGATTGTTATTGGCATCAACTATTTTTCCTTTTATACGGAAGCCCGGAGCCGCCATGACTGAATAGTTAACACACAATAAGGTCAACAGGAGATAAAAACACTTCTTCATCTTTTTACATTACATTGGTTTGTCAACAACGTCGCGAAGATAAAACATTCATCTGTACAAAGCAATTATTACTGATGCTAATTATCTCCAAATGAATATATCCCCGTATATTTGCAAGCAACAAATCCCAATTAAATTATGACCTCGACAAAAAGAATTATTATCATAGGAGCGACCTCCGGAATCGGAAATGAAGTCGCCCGGTTATATATCAAACAAGGGTGGCGTATCGGTGTGGCCGGACGGCGGCTGGAACGGTTGGAAGAACTCCGCGCGGAGGCACCCGGCCAGATTGAAGCCATACAACTGGATGTCACCAGCCCGGACGCTCCGGAACGTCTGGCGGAGCTGATCCGCAAAGTAGGCGGAATGGATGTTTTTCTGCTCAGCTCCGGTGTTGGAAGCCAGAACCGGGCGTTGAACCCGGAAATAGAATTGACGACTGTGCAAACAAATACGGTCGGTTTTACCCGAATGGTTACGGCGGCATACGGCTATTTCAAGGAACATGGCGGAGGACAATTGGCCGTAATCAGTTCCATTGCCGGAACAAAAGGGTTGGGTGCGGCTCCCTCCTATTCCGCGACGAAACGCTATCAGAATACTTACATCGAAGCCCTCGACCAGCTGGCACGGATGGAGAAACTTCCGATCGTATTCACCGATATCCGTCCCGGTTTCGTCAAAACCGATTTATTGAAGAATGACAAATATCCGATGCTGATGTCACCGGAATATGTTGCCCGGAAAATTGTGAAAGCGATCGGACGGAAGAAGCGCCGTGCCGTTATCGATTGGAAATATGCCATTCTGGTATTCTTCTGGAAGCTGATTCCCGGCTTTATATGGAGACGGTTGCCTATCCACAATTGACGCTCCGCAGATTCAAACCATAAACAGAGGATAAAAACAAATTATTTTTAAAAACTATGCAATTCAGGTATTGCATAATACTAAAAAGTTTTTTAACTTTGCGAAAGTAGCCTTACAATGTAAGGCACATATTAATTAAACAAACTATTCCTAAGGTTTAAGGTATTAGTCATTTCAGTTTGTTCGTTTTGATAAACTGATATAGTATAACCTCATCTACATGTGAATGTGGATGAGGTTTTTTTGGAACAAGGATTATCGGGATCATACCGAACGGAAGCACGCGGATAGATATAAAAAAAGTCCATACAATTAGTATTTAAACTAATCATATGGACTATTCATGTACGCAGGATGAGACTTGAACTCACACGCCGTAACCGGCACTACCCCCTCAAAGTAGCGTGTCTACCAATTCCACCACCTGCGCGAGAAAGGGTGCCCAGAACAGGACTCGAACCTGCATGCCTCTCGACACACGCACCTGAAACGTGCGCGTCTACCAATTCCGCCACCTGGGCCTTTCTTCAATACATTAAAAAAGCGGTCTCATACCGCCTTGTTACCGATTGGAGCGGAAGACGGGACTCGAACCCGCGACCCTAACCTTGGCAAGGTTATGCTCTACCAACTGAGCTACTTCCGCGATAACGGGTGCAAAGATAGAGGTATTTTTTTATTCTCCAAAACCTGGCTGCACTTTTTTCATGCTATTTTTCCAGTTCACACCCGCTCAAAATCATATCTTACTTTAGTCCAGTCGCTTCCATCCACATATTAGCCATCAGCTGGCGACCGGGTAAATCGGGATGTACACCGTCATTCGACCAATAACGTGCCGGTGCCAACTTAACTGCGGCATCAAAACCGGCCTGGAAAGGTACGAATACGGTATTAAATTCGCCGGACAGCTTACGGGCCGACTTGCGGAACTCGTCGAACATCGGATACCATCTGGAATCTTCTATCGCAGCGCCATCACGCAAAGTGAAAGGTTCGCAAAGGACTATCTGGGTATTCGGCAGCTTCTCTTTCGTATATTTCAAAAGAGCGCGCAGATCGTTTTCGTATGTCTCGACAGTTCCTTTATATCCGTGTGTCAACGTATGCCAATAGTCGTTCACACCGATCAGGATGCTCAAAACATCGGGCTGGAAAGCCAGACAATCCAACTCCCAACGATCACGAAGTTCATACACTTTATTCCCGCTGATACCGCGATTATAAATCTTAGGCTGCAGGGCTGCTTCTTTCTCCAGCAATTGTGTCGCTGTAAAAAGCACGTAGCCGCTACCAAACTGTTCCATCGTATTGCAACGTTTACTATTCTTATCACGGCCGCAGTCGGTGATGGAATCGCCCTGGAACAGGATCACACAATCTTTTTTCAGGTTGATCTTCGGAGCGTGTACGGATGTATTTTCTTTCACGGCAGCTTTTGCGATCTCGGGGATCATCAAGGCGCTGAACCCTGCCAATGCTCCCTTTTTCAGGAAGTCTCTTCTGGAATTTTTCATGGGTAGAAATAAGTTTATTTTATTACATTGATTGAATTAAATACAAAGATAGAACTTTAATAAAAAACTTGTACACAAATACAAGCTTTTATATCCTGGCAATCAGTTCCCGGACGAGTGTCGTCATAACCGCAGCCGCTTTATTGGCCGCCACAATCACGTCCGCGCCGTCATTGACAAAGTCATCGGCAAAATGATAACCTTCGTTTGTAATGACAGACATACCAAACACGCGCAGGCCGGCATGACGGGCCACGATTACTTCCGGAACGGTGCTCATCCCGATCGCATCGCCTCCTACCCGACCGTAAAAAGCATACTCGGACGGTGTCTCAAAAGAAGGACCGGTCAAGCCGACATATACGCCTTTCTTCAACGGGATATCGAGGGAAGAAGCGATCTCTTCGACAAGCCGGATAAACTCGCGGTCATACGCACGCGTCATATCCGGGAAACGGGTTCCGAACTGTTCATTGTTCGGGCCGATCAGCGGATTAGGCATCATATTGATATGATCGCGTATAATCATCAGATCGCCCACTTTGAACGTATTATTGATACCGCCGGCAGCATTAGAGACCAAGAGATTCTTTACGCCGAGCAATTTCATCACCCGGACGGGGAATGTCACCTGCTGCATCGTGTAGCCTTCATAATAATGAAAACGTCCCTGCATGGCAAGCACTTGCTTACCGCCTAATTTGCCGCAGATAAAGTTACCCTTATGTCCCGTTGCCGTCGAATGCATAAAATGAGGGATCTCGCTGTAAGGGATAACGGTCGCTTCCTCGATCTGATCGGCAAGTGATCCCAGGCCGCTGCCTAAAATAATAGCCGTTTCCGGATTGCCGGTGATACGGGATGCCAGATAGTCGGCTGCTTCCTGATAAAAAGCATTGTCTGTTGTATTCATATTCGTTCTAATTTATTTTTCTTTCAGATGAAACTTTTGTTTCCCCGGCAAGAAACTTTAGTTCCATGGGCATGAAACTTTAGTTCCGTGCCTATGAAACTTTATTTTCATGCCTATGGAATTTAAAATGCATGCCTATGGAATCCGGCTTCGATGCTTATGCCTTTCCCACGAGCTTATAGGCCAATCGGGCAGTCTGCTCCATGATTTCATCTTCGCCCGGGACTTTCTTATCCTGCATCAGGATCTTGCCGTTGCAGATAACGGTGTCGATACAACTGCCGTTTGCCGCATAGACCAGATTGGATATAAAATTATGGTTCGGCGTAAAGGCCGGGATATGCAAATCCACCAGACAGAGATCGGCCAGATAACCTTCGGCGATTCGTCCGGCTTTCAGTCCGATAGCCGAGGCGCCGGCTTCAGTCGCCGCCTGGAATATTTCGCCTGCGGGAACCGCTTCCGGATCTTTCCGCCAGGCTTTGCCTAAAAGTGAGGCGAGCTTCATCGCCTCGATCATATCCAAATTGTTGGAAGAAGAACAGCCGTCAGTTCCCAAAGCGACTGTCACACCTGCTTTTCGCATCTCACTGAATTTAAACTGAATGCCGGAAGCTAACTTCATATTGGATGCCGGGTTATGCACCACCTTGACTCCATGATCAGCCAGCATACGGATCTCATCATCATCGATATAAAGACCATGTGCGATGATCAGGCGGGGCGACAGCAGACCTAACTTATGCAAATAGCGAACGGGCGTAAGGCCGAACTGCTTGACCGAGTCTTGCACTTCCCCTTCCGTTTCCGCCAGATGCAGATGGATCGGGACGGAATGTTCCGCGGCAAAGCCATGTATCCATTGCAGCAATTCCCCGGAAACCGTATAGATTGCATGGGGACCGACTGAATATTGTATCCGTTCGCTATACTTATCCGTCTCGGCAATCAGCCTCTCGTTCTCCCGTTTGCTCCGTTCGGCCAACTCCGGTTTGAAATGGTCGAAGCAGGCTCCCGACAACAGCGTCCGCAAGCCCATTTCTTCCACAGCATCGGCTGTCGCTTCGAATTTATGATACATATCGAAGAAAGTCGTCGTGCCGCTCTTTATCATTTCCAGGCAAGCGAGCTTCGCGCCCCAATAGACATCCTCGCGGGTCAACTTGGCTTCATTCGGCCAGATTTTCTGCTCCAACCAGGGCATCAATGGCATATCGTCCCCGAAACCGCGGAAAAGCGTCATAGCGGCATGTGTATGTGCATTTACCATTCCTGGTATCAAGGCTTTACGCTTCCCGTCGATAACCTGGTCCGCCTGCACTTGCAGGTCTGTTCCTATCTGTTTAATTTCCTTTTTCTCTATATAAACATCTGTCACGGCGTCATTCAACAGGACACCCTTTATCAATATATTCATACGAATTTAGCCTTCATGTTCTTTATCTTTTCATCACGGATACGTCCCAGCAAGCCGGAAAGTTTGTCCCGTTTCACAGCGGCAAAGGCACAACTCTCCTTCACCTCGACAACACCTAAATCATCCTTTTCCAGTCCTCCTTTTTGGAAAAGGAAGCCGACAACGTCCTTTTTGCTCAACTTATCCCGCTTCCCGCGGTTGATCGTCAGCGTCACCCATTCGGAACGGACCGGTTTCTTTGCCACTTCGGGCAGGAAAAACTCTTCCGGTTCACGGGTGATATATTCGGGGACCGTTTCCTCTTCATTCAAGATCAGGTAAGCGACCCCTTCCGCGTTCATACGGGCGGTACGTCCGTTACGGTGTACATACGCTTCTTCGTTGATCGGAAGATGATAGTGGATTACATTCTTGACTTCGGGAATATCCAGACCGCGGGAAGCTAAATCGGTGGAGATAAAAACAGTAGCGCTTCCGTTACGGAAATGCGACAAAGCGCGTTCACGTTCCGGCTGCTCCATTCCTCCATGAAAATATTCGTTGTCCACACCCATTTCGGTCAGATAATTGCTCACCCGTTCCACCGTCTCACGGAAATTACAGAAGATCAGGCGGAACCGCCTTTCAGCTCTCCCAACAGTTTATAGAGCGTTTCCAACTTATCTTTCACCGGCGATTTAACTATGCGCAAAGTAAGCCCTTTAGCCTCCTTCACATCTTTCAGGAAAGACAAACGCACCGGAGCCGTAATTCCGGTAAAAGGAGGAATCTCGACCGCAGCTGTCGCCGAAGTCAAAACCCGGCGGCGGACGCCCGGAAGATGCGCCAGTATCTCTTTCATCTCCGTCAGGAAACCGAGTTCGAGCGACTTGTCGAACTCATCCAGGATCAGCGTACGCACGCTATCCAGATCGATGTTTCCCCGTTCCAGATGATCCACGATACGTCCCGGCGTACCGATCAGAACCGTCGGCGGATGTTCCAGACTTTTCTTCTCCGTGCGGATCGGATGTCCTCCGTAACAACAGTTCACCTTATATCCGGCGCCTAATGAACGGAATACGGTTTCGATCTGCAAAGCCAACTCCCGCGAGGGAGCGATGATGAGCGCCTGTATCTTTTTGTCCTCATCCGTCAGCGTAGTCAGTAACGGCAACAGGAATGCCAGCGTCTTACCCGAGCCTGTCGGACTGAACAGCACCATGTCTTTTGTCGTTCCGGCGTCCAGCACGGCTTGCTGCATCTCGTTCAGAGCCGCAATGCCGGTATTGGCAAGGGCGCGGGCGATTATTTCGTTATTCGTCATATCAATTGAATCGTTTATAAAATTCAGCTACCGACTCTATCCCTTTGTAGAAGAAATCGAGCGTACAGCTTTCGTTCGGCGAATGGATCGCGTTCTGTTCAAGACCGAAGCCCATCAGGACAGTCTTAATTCCCAACACCTGCTCAAAAGTAGCGATAATAGGAATACTGCCACCGCGACGGACAGCCAGCGGACGTTTTCCAAACGCGACGGCGACCGCCTCTTCGGCAGCCTTATAAGCCGGCATGTCGATCGGACAAACATATCCCTGGCCGCCATGTTTCGGAGTTACTTTCACCTTTACATAAGCGGGTGCCACGTTGGCGATATAATCTTCGAACAGTTTCGAGATCTTGCTGTGATCCTGATGCGGCACCAGGCGACAGGAAACTTTGGCGTATGCCTTGGAAGGAAGAACCGTTTTACTTCCCTCTTCCGTATAACCACCCCAGATACCGCAGATGTCGAACGACGGACGGCAACTGTTGCGCTCCAGTGTAGAATATCCTTTTTCACCAAACAGTTCATCCACGCCGATAGCCGCCTTATATTTCGCTTCGTCAAACGGGATCTGTGCGATCATCTCACGTTCGGCCGATGAGACCTCTTCCACGTCATCGTAAAAGCCGGGAATCGTGATTCGCCCGTCGGCATCAGTAATATCGGCCATTAGTTTGCACAATACATTGACCGGATTGGCAACTGCACCGCCGAAATGGCCGGAATGCAAATCCCGATTAGGTCCTGTCACCTCTATTTCCCAATAAGCCAGTCCGCGGAGACCGGTTGTCAACGAGGGTGTCTCGGCACTGACCATGCTGGTATCGGAAACCAGGATCACGTCAGCTTTCAACAAATCCTTATGTGTGCGGCAGAAGTCTTCGAGGCTGGGCGAGCCGATCTCTTCTTCTCCTTCGAAGATAAATTTCACATTGCATTTCAACAGGTCCAGATTCAGGGCTGTTTCAAAACCTTTCACCTGCATCATCGCCTGTCCTTTATCGTCATCCGCACCACGCGCCCAGATACGGCCGTCACGGATTTCCGGTTCGAAAGGCTGGCTCTTCCACAATTCCAGCGGTTCGGCCGGCATCACATCGTAGTGGGCATAAACCAGCACTGTCGAAGCATCCGGAGAAACCATTTTCTCACCATATACAACCGGATTCCCTTCTGTCGGCATCACCACAGCCTTATCGGCACCGGCAGCCAGCAACAGTTCTGTCCAGCGTTTTGCACACGCCTCCATATCAGGCTTATGTTCCTGTTTCGCACTTATCGACGGAATACGGATCAAGGAGAAAAGCTCCTCGATGAAACGGTCTTTGTTTAATTCTATGTACGTTTTTACTGACATATTCTATACTGTTTATTTAATTTACTTATTACAAGATACAAGTATACTACTTTTTCCGCTTATACAAAAACGATTGCCAACGTTCTTCGGCATTTCCCTGGCGAAACATTTCGTAACGGGCCATGATGAAGAACAGATCGGAAAGGCGGTTTACGAATTGAAGGATCTCCGGCGAAACGGGATCTTTCCGGTTCAAGGTCCAGAGACGGCGTTCGGCACGACGCACGATCGTACGGGCCAACTGCAAATGAGCCGAGACCAGCGAGCCGCCCGGCAGAATAAAATAGCCGTTATCTTCCATCTTCGCCGACAGTTCATCGATCTGTTGCTCACAGAAAGCGACCAGGTCTTCGGACAGGGCGTTCGGATTCTTGTCCCGGATGGCAGAAGGGGTTGCCACGTGCGACATCACCACCATCATCTCCCGTTGTATCTTCCCCAGCAGATCGTGCCACTCGTGTCCGGCAGGAAGCAACGCACGGACGATGCCAATTTCGGCATTCACCTCGTCCAACGTTCCGTTCGCCTCTATCCGGATGTCGTCCTTATCCACTCGTTCGCCCCCATGAATACCGGTGCGTCCTTTGTCTCCTCCACGTGTATATATCCTCATTTTTATCAATTTTGATAAGTACTGTGACAAATATAAACATTATCTTTGACTATTGTATTTAATCTAATTCTCATGAAAGCAAATCTGATTCCCGCACTCTGCCTGTTATGCTGCATAACGGCAAATGCCAAAGTAAAATTACCGCAATTGTTAAGCGACCACATGGTACTCCAACAGCAGGCCGATGCACGTTTATGGGGAGAAGCGGCCCCCAACAGTACAGTAACGATCCGGGCCTCCTGGACAAACCAACCCGTTGAAACGAAAGCGGACGCCCAAGGGTTCTGGAACACGGCCATCGGTACGCCGAGCGCAAGTTTCACCCCACAGACACTGACGATCAGCGACGGAGAGCCCGTGACGCTCCACGACATACTGATCGGCGAAGTATGGTTCTGCTCCGGGCAGTCCAATATGGAAATGCCGTTGAACGGTTTCGACAAATGCCCGATATACGACTCCAACAATGTGATAGCCGACGCCCCGAACCATCCGGGAATCCGGGTAGCCACGATCGAGCGCAAAAGCGCCCTCACCCCGCAAACATACGCAAACGGGGAATGGAAAGAACCGACAACCGAGAATGCGCAATGGTTCAGCGCCACCGGCTACTTTTACGCACTGGCCCTGCAACGGACACTGCAAGTTCCGGTCGGCATCATCAACTGTTCCTGGGGCGGCTCGTGTGTAGAAGGCTGGATGCCGGAAGAGATACTGAAGGACTATAAAGACATCGACCTCAACAAGGCTAAGGAAAAGGAATATAGCTGGACGCATCCGATGATTATGTATAACGCACTGCTCTACCCCTGCCGGAACTATACGATAAAAGGATTCGCCTGGTATCAGGGATGCAGCAACGTAGGACGTGCCGATACATACGCAGACCGCATGGCAACGATGGTCCGTCACTGGCGCTCGATCTGGAAAGAAGGCGATATCCCATTCTATTATGTGGAAATAGCACCTTTTGCCTACAACAACAAACCGGAAGCAATCGACGGCGCCCTGCTCCGCGAAGCCCAGTTCAAGGCACAGGCACTGATCCCTAACAGCGCCATGATCTCGACAAACGATCTGGTCGAACCCTACGAGGCCCCGCAGATTCATCCGCAAAACAAGAAAGACATCGGCGACCGCCTCGCTTATCAGGCTTTAGCCAAAACATACGGCTATAAAGGTATCGTGGCAGACAGCCCGTCCTACAAAGAGATGCAGGCAGACGGAGATAAGATTACCGTCCGTTTCAACCATGCAGAAAAAGGATTCAGCCCGTGGGTCGACATCGAAGGTTTCGAGGTTGCCGGACAGGACAAGGTGTTCCACCCGGCCAAAGCTAAGTTTGGTTCCGCCCCGAACGAGATCGTCGTATCATCCCCGAAAGTAAAGAAGCCCGTTGCCGTCCGTTACTGTTTCCGTAACTTCCAACCGGGCAATCTGAAAAACTATCGTAACCTGCCGGTTATTCCTTTCCGTACAGATAGTTGGTAAACCATTCGTTTCCGGCCGGGTCCGCCCAATAAAGATGCGTGTATCCGGCCAGTACATTTTTAAGACGATAAAGCGGAGTATCCGTTTCCACACCTTTGGCCGTATAAGCGACTGCACAGGATGGAAGCGGATTCTTTTGTTCCGCCAAGCGGGAATAATGAAACTCGTGTCCTTTCAGCCGGAAGTCCTTATATAATAAGGTACGGTAGCCCAGGCGCAGTTTCATGTTTTCCATCGTAGCCGATTGGTGCAGAACCCCGGCCATCGGATATGCATTCCCATCCTTATCCCGTATCTCATCCGAAAGATACATCATTCCGCCGCATTCCGCCAGCAAACGTCCTCCCCCTTCGGCATACCGGCGGACAGATTCGAGCATCGGCTTGTTTGCCGATAACGCGGCAAGATGCAGTTCGGGATAACCGCCAGGGAAATAAACGAAATCGGCTGCCGGCAAGGAAGCGTCTTTCAGCGGGCTGAAATAAACGACTTCACCCAAACCATGCAAATAACGGATATTTTCTTCATAGACAAAATTAAATGCGGCATCGCGGGCAACGGCCGTACGGAGAGGAAGATGACACACTCCCTGCTCCCTCTCGAGAGGGGAATGAATACTTTCCGGCACATTTGTCAGTTCCAGCAGGCGGTCGATGTTCACATGTTTCTCAACAAGCTCCGCCACGCGGTCGGCAAACTCTTCGAAGCAAAAATCCTCATCCAGCGAAAGCCCCAAATGACGGTTAGGGATCTCCACATCCGCACGTTTGGGAAGATAGCCCAACGCCTCCACTCCGGCATCTTCACAGGCTTGTTTCAAAAAAGAATAATGATTTTCCGAAGCGACAAAATTAAAAACTGCCCCGACCACCTTTATGCCTTTATTAAAATGCTTGAAGCCATACAGCAAAGGAGCGACGGAATAGGCCGTACTTTTAGCATTCACAATCAGCACAACCGGTATCTGCAACATACAGGCAATCTCGGCGCTGCTTCCCTGCATCCCGTCATAACCGTCAAAAAGCCCCATCACGCCTTCGGTCACTGCCACATCCGTTCCGGCCGTATAGCGGGCATATAAATCCCGCACGTGCAGCTCCGACATCATATACCGGTCCAGATTTATCGACGGACTGCCGGCCGCCATCCTGTGATGCCGCGTGTCGATATAGTCCGGTCCGCACTTAAAAGGCTGCACCCTGAGCGAACGGTTCTTCAAGGCACGAAGCAGCCCGAGCGTAAATGTCGTTTTCCCGCTTCCGGAAGAGGCGGCGCCGATTAGGAGGTGAGATTGCATAAATAATGTGCTAATTTAATAATGTGCCAATATGCCAATAAAAAAATGCGCCAATATGCAAAAAAGTAACTCCATTGGCATATTGGCACATTGAATAATTAATAAATTATTTTAGTATTGTTCCTTCTCGTTCGGGAAGTCCTGGGTCTTTACATCTTCGATATAGGCTTGCACCGCACGGGTGATTTCTTCGGCCAGGTTTGCATAACGGCGCAGGAAACGGGGAGAGAATCCCTGGTTGATACCTAACATATCGTGCATAACCAAAACCTGTCCGTCCACACCTCCACCGGCACCAATACCGATCACCGGGATTGTCAGTTCGGAAGCCACCTGTGCAGCCAAAGCAGCCGGAATCTTTTCCAGAACGACAGAGAAGCAGCCGATATCTTCCAGCAAGTGGGCGTCTTCGATCAGCTTTTTCGCTTCCGCTTCTTCACGGGCGCGAACGGTGTAAGTCCCGAATTTATTAATCGATTGAGGCGTCAACCCTAAATGTCCCATAATAGGAATACCGGCACACAGAATACGTTCGACCGATTCGCGTATTTCCGAACCGCCTCGAGCTTGATACAGTCGGCATGCGTCTCCCTCATCACACGGATGGCGGAAGCTAAAGCCTCTTTCGAGTTACCCTGATAAGTACCGAAAGGAAGGTCTACAACAACCAGTGCGCGCTTCACAGCTTTCATCACCGATTTGCATGATAAATCATTTGGTCCAGCGTGATCGGCAGTGTCGTCACGTTTCCGGCCATTACATTGGAAGCCGAATCGCCAACCAAGATAACGTCCATACCTGCCTGATCGATCAGTTGAGCCATCGAATAATCGTAAGCCGTCAACATGGAGATCTTCTCCCCGCGTTGTTTCATCTCAATCAGGCGATGGGTCGTCACCTTTCTATTATCCTCTAAATCCCTCTTTGCAACTGACATAATGATTTTTATTTAAATGTTACAGGGCGCAAAGGTATGTAAAATGTTTTAGAAAGTAACATCTATTCCACCCATAAAGGTTGCTTTAGGCATTGGGTAACCGTCATTAATAGTATAGCGGGTGGCAGTCAGATTCTCCCCCTTAACAAAGAGATTCAACCCCTTGTCGCGTGTACCGAAACGATAGGAAGCGCGGGCATTCAAAACCGTATAATCTTCTTTGCGGTTGTCTTCCGGCTTGCTTCCCACATTCGTGTACAAATCGAAAATAGACTGCACACTCAGATTAAGAGTAAACCGTCCGGGCATATAAGTAGCACCGGCAAAAAACTTATGGGCCGGAGCTGCCACGATATCCTTATTCATATACAGATAACTGTAGTTCATATCCAGGCTCAGATTATTCAATATCTGATAGCCGGTCTCAAACTCGATCCCTTTATTATAAAAGTGTCCGATATTCGACATCTGGCGGTCTACCACCGAGATCATATCTTTCCCTTCAATATAAAAGGCTGTCAGTTCCGCATGCAAACGATTATCCAAAAGGCGCTGCCCGATCGATAGCTCATAGCTCAACATACTTTCCGGTTTCAGATCAGGGTTTGCCTTTGAATAAGGCAGATAAGAGATATACAACTCACGTAGTGTCGGGCTTCTGTATCCTTTCGAGAAGGAACCTTTGATCGTGTTTCCCTCGAACGGGCGAAGCGCAAAACCGGCCTGCGGAACCCATTCGCCGCCATAAGCGCTGCTATGCTCGTAGCGCACACCGGCATTCAGGCTCAGGATATCAAACAAATCCTGCTGCATGATTGCATAACCGGCCACTTCATGGACCGACTTATCGACCACCTCTCCAATCGCTCCTTTGATCGTATCGTTCCAGGCATGTCCGCCCCAGTTTTTATAATCGACACCGGCTGTAAATGTATTTCCCTCTACCAGTCGGAAAGACTGGTACAACTGGATTCCCGTATTATGGTCGTCCGAATAGAAAAGGAACGAACGGGGATCTGCATTTGGCGCATGTCCGTCGTTGATTTTATGGTGGCCCCAGTTATAGAAAACACGCAGAGCGCCGCTTGACTTCTCATGATGGTTCTCCAAAGCAAAAGAGGTGGTACCACGAAGAATGTGCATCACATGGTCCAACAGCGGACTGGTGATCGTACCCGGATCTTCCGTATTATATTTGGCTAAGCTTAAATCACCCGTTACTTTATAATGGTCGTCGATCTTATATCCCAGATTCAAAAAACCATTTGTAATATCGAACTTGGAATCGGCCCGGTGGCCATCCGTACGATCATGGTTCAGCGAGATAAAACTACTGAAGTTACCGACGTTATAGCCATTATTGATCATATATTTCTGTGTATTATACGACCCCATCATAACACGTGCCTGCGTACGGCGGCCTTCCTGCCGGTGTTGGCGGGTGATAATATTGACAACCCCTCCCATCGCATTGGAGCCATACAACAAAGAGCCCGGACCCCGGATTACTTCGACACGCTCGACATCGGATGCCACATAAGTATCAGGCAACGAATGACCGAAGACACCCGCCCACTGCGGCTGTCCGTCAAACAGCATCAGGACTTTATTTCCCTGTCCGACTCCACGAATATTCACCGTACCTGCCGAACCGGAAGAAACCCCGAATCCCGTGATCCCTTTTTCCGTCACAAACAAGCCCGGTACACGTTCGGACAACACCGGCAACAAAGCCGATTCGCTGCTTGCCTCTATCTGATCCCGGTCGATTACCGAGATAGTCAACGGCACGCTACTACGGTTCACCTGTACCCTATTGGCCGAAATCACAACCCCCTGCAAATTGATCAGGCTGTCGATTGCCGCCGGATCGGCAGCAAAGGCTAAAGAACTGAGCATTAACCCGGAAATAAGTAAAACTTCTTTTTTCATATATTCAAGTTGACTATTAAAATTCAAATAACAACACCGCAAAAGTAGCACATCTTTCACAAATCGTGTTACGCAACAGGCAAAAAATATATCTAATCCGCCCGGCTCATAACCAATTTACCATGTTTGATTCCCTTTATCGTTGTCAACCGGTCGGACAGTTCCGTCAAACGATTAGCCGTACCCATCACAGTCGCGATGTGCAGACAAAAGTTACGATTGATGTAATATTGGGAAGAGGACAGGATCACATCTTGGTAATTCTGTTGTATATCGGCAATCCGGGAAGCAATCTCCTTCTTTACCTGGTCGTACATGATGATAATCGTACCTGCCACGATATGATTGCATTGCCATTTCTGCTCAGCGACATTCTTCTCCACCAGGAAACGGATCGCCTGCGAACGATTGGCAAAGCCATTTTCGCTCACATACCGGTCCAACGATTCCAGCAGGTTATCTTCCAATGAAACTCCGAAGCGCTTTAACGACATACACAACTGTTTTATAGAATTTTCGGGCGTAAAGATAGTATATTTTTTATAATAACAAAAAGAGGGTGTCAAAAACACCCTCTTTTCAATTCTTAAAAGTTCCGGCCGGTATCCCACCACAGACGTGTACCACCTGTATCCGGGCCACCCAATGCCTGAGTCAATTGTCCGTATTGAGTCGGATTATCACTGATCAGCGCCTGCGGATAGAACAGACGACGGATCATGATATCCGTATCGATCGATCCACCACTGTTATTGACTGCGACCTTAAACAGTTTCGGATATCCGGTACGCCGTTGTTCCGTCCAGGCTTCACAACCTTCCGGATAAATGGCCAACCATTTTTGTGTAATGATCTTTTCCAGTTTCTGTTCGTTGGAAAGGGCATTATCCCATTTGGGAGTCACTGTCGATTCAGCCTTTGCATCAAACTTCGCATCGAATGCGTCTTTATAATCTGCAGGTGTTTTTTCACTTTCCAGATATTCGGCAGCACTGCCGGCGCCCCACTGTGCAAAAGAGGTTTCAACACCTTTCTTATAATATTCACCCGCATCCCCGGATATATAGCCACGCAAAGCGGCTTCGGCGCGCAAGAACCAGACTTCGGCGGCTGTCAGCAGAATAGCATCCGTATTCTGGGCAACCGTACTGGGCGAATGGTCTTTGTATTTATTATGCGTAACACCCGTACCCTGGCGGACACCCTTATAAGTCCCGGCGATATTGAACAAAGCGCCTTCGGAACCACCCGCAGCCGGAGTAAAATATTTAGAGATACGCGGATCGTCATAGCCCACCAAGAAAGACTCCATACTTGCATTCATAAAAACTTCGTGCCATCCCTTATTAATTTCTCCCAACGGATTGGTGAATCCGCTCGTCGAAGCGTTTACAGCAATTACGTCTGTCGGCGCTTCAAGTACGCCGCCTTCATCCGATAAAGCTTTCTTTGCCTCTTCGGCTGCTTTCGACGGGTCTACATTAGACAAACGCATGGCTAAACGCAAACGCAGAGAGTTCGCAAACCTGATCCAGTCGTCATATGTCTTATTCGGCGTCAAAAAGTCCGATTTGGCAAACAGATTTGTCTTCGGATTAGCTGCCACATACGTACGGATTGCCGTCAAAGCCTCGTCCAAATCCGTAAAGAATGCATAATACGCAGTCTTCATATCATCCGGTTCGGAACCGGTACTTTCACCATAGTTCGTATAAATCAGCGGTCCGTAGATATCGGCAATACGATGCATCAATTCCACTTTCAGGATTTTTGTCACACCCAGAAATTCCGGCTTGTCGGCATTTCTCCGTTCCGCATTCTTGGCGGCAGTCATTATATATCCGTAAGTGTATGTCCAATTGGAAGATGTCCAGCCGTCATTCAAATGATACGTGGAGTTATTGCTATTGAAACTACCGTTCATATCATGGAAATAACCGGAAAACATATCCGCTTCCAAATTCTGCATGGTCTGGAAAGGCCAGTTCTTACCGCCGCCCCAATCATAGTTGAAATAGATACCCTGCTCAACAACCGTGATCGGCAAAGTATAATACATATAATCATACGATTGAAGATCTTCGGTAAAACCGTTTGTTTTTGTGTTCTGCGATTCGAAATCTTCCGTGCAAGCCATCAAGCCCGCCACTCCTGCGACAAAGAATGCTGCTATATATTTGTTGAATTTACTTTTCATGATACTCTTTTTTTAGAATGAAACCTTCAGATTAAAACCTAAACTCCGGGTAGTCGGCATACCGAATACATCCACACCCTGGCAACCGTTACCGCTCGACAAGCTGGCATCCGGATCAAACGGAGCGTCTTTGTAGAAGAAGAACAGGTTGCGGGCTACGAATGAAAGCTGAGCTTCCTGGAATACTTTTGATTTTTCCATCAGTTTCCTCGGGAACGTATAACCCAAAGACAACTCACGCAAGCGAACGTTTGTCGCATCGTACATATAGTATTCGGAACATCCGTTACGTCCGCCGACACGGCTATAGAATGCCTCTATGTTTTCTTTTCCTATATGTGTGCCTTCCAAATCCACAAAACCGGCTCTACGGGCATCGGCAGTTGCCTGCGACACACCTTTGGAATCCAGGTCAGCCTGCGTTACAGACAATACATCGCCACCAAAACGACAGTCAATCAGGAAATATAAAGAGAAATCTTTATAGGTAAAAGTATTGCTCCATCCCAGTAAAGCATCCGGATTCGAATTACCGATCTTCACATTATTACCGGTAATTACGTTCGGCAAATTGTTTTCATCATAAACGATCTTACCGGCCTCGTCACGCTCGAAAGCATTACCATAGAGATCGCCCAGCGAGCCGCCTTCTTTGATACGCATCATATACATCATGCTAAAGCCCTCGTCTCCATAAGCGAATGATTTTAGTTCAGGATGCAGTTTAACCACTTTATTCTTATTGGTAGAGAAGTTGAAAGAGGTTTTCCAACGGAAATCGTTCGTCATGACCGGAGTAACTCCCAATGTCAGTTCAACACCTTCATTCTGGATGTTACCGGCGTTCACATAGTAATATTTATAAGGTGAACCGGCAAACGACGGCATTTTCAGCAACTGGTTCTTGGTGTTGGTTCTATAATAAGTGAAGTCCAGATCCAAACGATAGTTGAAGAACTTCCATTCCGTACCGACTTCCCAGGACGTACTCAATTCGGGTTTCAGGTTGTCGAAAGCGGCAGCCTCGTTCACAATGATCTTACCGCCCGCGCCGATCATGTCGACAGGGTTACTTACGTATAAAGGTATATCGTTACCGACTTTTGACCACGAACCTCTCAACTTGCCGAAGTTGATCCATTCCGGCATATCGAGCGTATTGTTCATAATCCATGACAAACCGACCGACGGATAGAAGAAACCTTTGTTCTTATGTTTGGTGAACGCCAGTGTGGAAGACCAGTCATTACGGGCCGTCACGTCCAGATAGAGGCTTTCTTTCCAACCGACCTGTGCTGTTGCAAATATAGACTGGAGCGTACGGCGCTGGTTGATGATTTCATCACAGGCAGCCGATGTATTCATATTGATATTCGCAACCGTAAACACATTCGGATAATAGAGGGAAGCGGTTTTGGAATCCAGACGCAATTCGTCGACACGCGTACTGTTGATACTGGAACCTAAAGCGGCATTCAGCGACCAGTCGTTCCATTTCTTGTTGACCATGGCCATCACGTCTCCGTAGAGCAACATTTCCGTATGGTTCAGGTCGATATAGCGTCCGTTCGTACCGGCAAGATCGACGGATGTAGTTGCATACATCTTCTGCTGGAACTTGTCATTGGTATAGTCGACATTGCCACGGGCCTGTATCTTCAACCAATCGGTAACGGTCAATGCAGCCGTCAGCGAAGCCAATGCACGGTAACGTTTGTCACGGCTCGTCACGCGGTTTACCAACCAATACGGGTTTTGCTCGAAGCTGGTGATATCCGTGTACCAATTCTGTATCGGCATATTCCGTCCGAAATCGTTTGTTTCGTAACCGTCCTTATACGGTGTGATATCTTCGCCACGCGGGAATCCGTACAAGCCGACCAACGGGTTCATGTAATAACCGCCGGAAGTCGGACGGTTCTTGATTGACTGTGTCATCAAATTGACATTTGCATCGATATTCAAGCGGTCATCGAAGAACTGCGCCGTTTCGCGGAAATTCAGGTTATGCTTCTGCAGCTTGTTCTTTTCGACAACACCGCTCGCGCTTGTATTGGCATAAGAGAAATAAGTCTGCAATTTATCGTTACCTCTCGTCAGGGACAAAGAGTTGATTGCCGTCACGCCATTCTGGAAGAAATCGCCGGCATTGTCATAATCTTTCAAATTGCCTTTTTCGCCCCAGCTCAGGTTATCCTTACGGCCATATTCGTTCTGGAACTCAGGCAGGCTGATCGCATGATCGACTGTGAGGTTGGAAGAGAAAGTGACGCGCTGCAAGCCGGCTTTTCCTTTCTTTGTCGTGATCAGGATTACACCGTTGGCAGCCTGCGAACCGTAAAGAGCAGCGGCTGAAGCTCCCTTCAGAATACTCATACTCTCGATATCATCCGGGTTCAGGTTGGATATACCGTCACCGGAGTCACGGTTACCGGCGTTGTTCGTACCTCCCATAGCAGAAGAGGCCTGCTCGCTGATCGAATTCAACATCGGAACACCGTCGATCACATATAAAGGCTGGTTGTTTGCGTCCGCATTGGCTGAACGGATACCACGGATGGAAACCTTTGCCGAACCGCCCAGACCGGAAGAGTTCTTGTTGATCTGCACACCGGCAGTCTTACCGGCCAACGCAGTGATCATGTTCGGATCTTTGGCACGTGTCAGTTCGTCCCCTCCCACCTGCTGGCTCGAATAGGTCAGGGAAGCGGCTTTCTTTTTGATACCCATAGCCGTCACGACTACTTCGTCCAGTTTCTGTGTGTCTTCCGACAAAGTCACGTTAATAGTCGCTTGTCCGTCATACTTCAGTTCCTGCGAGTCAAACCCGATATAGGAATACACCAATATGGCGTCGGCCGGGACATTGTCAAGTGTATAATTGCCGTCCACATCCGTGATAGTTCCGTTTGTCGTACCCTTCACCAGGATATTGGCACCGATCACCGGCTCGTTGTTTTTGTCGACAACCACGCCCGTTACCCGCTTGCCCTGCTGTTGCATAAGGTCTATCGCATCTTTCTTGTTCAGGATGATTTTCTTGTTTACGACTGTATAGGCGATATCGCTGTTTCCGAACATCTTGTTCAGGACGTCGAAGATATTCTTTTCGTTTACACTGACAGAAACCTTCTTGTTTATATTGACGACGTTTGCATCATATATAAAGGAGAAATCCGTCTGGTTTTCTACTGCCTCCAGCACGTTGGCGATCGTACTGTTCGACATTTCCAATGACAGAGTAGTATTCTGGGCATACGAATTATTTGCGACTGCAATGCCGAGACTTAAAAAAAGAAAGACTACACTTAATCTCATAACTACTGGTATTTTTCGGAAAAGATTGAAACTTTCCTTCCCTAGAATTTCTAAGGTTACAATTTTATTCATATTTTTGTGATGCTTATTATTTATAATAAAGTTATTTATGAGCTGCGTCAACAGCTTTTTCGACTTTTCATGCGGGGGAATGCGTCAACATTCTTCCGTATGTTTTTTTTACTTTCTTTCATTTCTTCATGGGCAAACGATTTAAATGGTTATACACTCTCTATTTCTTATTTTGATATTTCGATTACGGATATCTGCAAGGTGCTGTCATCATTCATCACCGGCTTCTTTATCTTATAGGAGATACCGGAAGCGAGTTTGAGATATTCCATTACCTGTGGTAGCTGTTCGTCTTTGAAACGTGCCGTGATAATCGAATTCAGTACCCCGTCATCTTTCACATCGAACTTCACGTTATAATGTCGACCTAACATTTTCAACACCTGCCGCATCGAATGATTGCGGAAGATAATCTCCCCGTTTATCCAGGCCGTATCGTAATCGGTATTAACGGAAGAGATGTTCAGTTTGCAGGTCGACTTCATAAACTCGGCTTTTTCGTCCGGCTTCAGAAGTTGCGAAATCACCTTGCCATTTTTCTGGCCGATATTCAGCTTTACAGAACCTTCCACCAATGTTGTCCCGATCGTTTCGTCGTCCCGGTAAGCCGACACATTAAACGTCGTCCCCAACACCTCTACCGAATAAGCAGGATTGACTTTTACGATAAAAGGTTTTTCAGGATTTTTCGTCACCTCGAAATAGCCTTGTCCTGTCAACTCAACCTGCCGGTTCTCCGCCCGGAACTTTTGCGGATAGTTCAATGTACTTCCTGCGTTCAGCCAGACCTTTGTCCCGTCGGGCAATTCAAAACGGGAAACCACTCCGGGGTTGGTGCGCACTTCGACCATGCGCACCCTTTCATTTCCCAGCTGCATAAACAAATATGCAGACATGATCAATACCGGAATGAATAACACCGCAGCCACTTTTTGTAATAAAGACAAACTCCTATACAACCTAACTTTTTTATTTTGTTTACGTACTTTCGATTTAAAACGAACCAACGCCATTTCCGGATCTACGGATTGCATGACATGCAGGCGATCCGTCACTTGCAACGTAAAATACAACTGTTCCAGTACCTTTTCATTTTCAGGCGACTCTGCCAGCCATGCTTCCACCCCGGCCTGTTCGCTTTCGGTTTGGACCCCGTCCAGATACTTGATTAATATGTTTTCGTCTATCGTCATCTTTTTTTTCTGTTTCTATAACTAATACAATCCAGCGAAAAGATGTACTAAACGAAAATGCATTTATTTTTCGGGAATTTGTAAAATCTTTTCCTCCGTCTCATTTGTTATACTTAAAATCAATTAGTTATAAACAGAAAGAATATGAAAAAAATAGTATTACTCCGCCACGGCGAAAGCGTTTGGAACAAAGAAAACCGTTTTACAGGATGGACAGATGTAGATCTGACCGAAAAAGGCATACAAGAGGCTACTAAAGCCGGCGACCTGCTGAAAGAAAAAGGTTTCAGGTTCGACAAAGCCTACACATCCTATCTGAAACGCGCCGTCAAAACCCTCGATTGCGTCCTCGACCGGATGGACCTGGACTGGATTCCGGTAGAAAAAAGCTGGAGGCTGAACGAGAAACATTATGGTTCGTTGCAGGGATTGAACAAAAGCGAAACGGCCGAGAAATACGGTGACGAACAGGTCCTGATCTGGCGAAGGAGCTACGACATCGCCCCTAATCCGCTGAAAGAAGACGATCCGCGCAACCCGCGTTTCGAACTCCGTTATAAAGATGTACCCGACAACGAACTGCCCCGCACCGAATCGCTCAAAGACACGGTGGAACGAATTTTGCCTTACTGGAAAGAGGTGATTTTCCCTTCCCTCGAAACCTCCGACGAGATTCTGGTCGCAGCCCACGGTAACAGTCTGCGCGGAATCATCAAATATCTGAAGAATATCCCGGACAATGAGATCGTACACCTCAACCTGCCGACTGCCGTACCTTACCTATTCGAGTTTGACGACAACCTGAATCTTGCGAACGATTATTTCCTCGGCGATCCGGAAGAGATCAAAAAACTGATGGAGGCAGTAGCCAACCAGGGAAAGAAAGCATAGCCAGAGCCCCCTATTTTGAATAAGTTTCATTACTTATTCAAAATAATTCGTTAAGTTTGCAAGAAAAACACCTTGTGACCTGCAATAACGAAGAAACTATACATAAACTAAACGCCGGCGACGAACAAACGTTCGACACTGTTTATAAGCAATATTACAGAGGACTTTGTGCCTTTGCGTCCCAATATGTATCCGAATATGAGGAAATCGTGCAGGACGTAATGATGTGGCTATGGGAGAATCGCATCCTCCTGAATCCGGAGATGTCCCTGAAATCCCTGCTCTTCACCATGGTCAAGAATCGTTGCCTGAATAATATCACTCACAATCAAATCAAACAACAGGTCCGGGAAAAGCTATACGACAAATTCAAAGACCAGTTCGAAGACCCCGACTTTTACGTTGAAGGTGAACTGATCGCTTTGGTAACCAAAGCGATCCGGGAGCTCCCGGAAGACTACAGGGAAGCATTCGAACTGAACCGCTTCCACCACCTTACCTACAACGAAATAGCGGAACGCACCGGCGTCTCCTCCAAAACAATCGCCTATCGCATCTGCCAGTCGTTGAAAATACTCCGCACGGAGCTAAAAGATTATATGCCCTTACTGCTTTTCTTAACGTAGGTTACGTTATAAATCGAGATTCGTATTTAAGAAGTTTTGAACCTCCTGCAAATCTAATGAATATTACAATAACCCCCTTTTTTGCCATTTTTCTATTTCGTCTGAAATCTTGATCGATTTTGGATTGACTTTTTTTGCGGTTTAAGCTCCCCTTTCTGACAATAGGAAGAGCGAGGTGCGCAGTCCGTTCTGGAAAGCATGCAATTTGATTGCCGAAAACCAGAAACGCCGACAATGTGATAAACCTTAACTCCCGGAGAATCGAATATTTGAAAATAAAACGGACGGCGTCCCAAATATCCCAAGGAAATTTAGGGGCTTTTTTGCCCTGAAAACGGTTCTCTTTTCAATTAGGACGGTCATAATCGCCATTGCGACCGTCCTAATCTTCGCGAGGTGCCGAGTGCACTACACATTAGCACGGTCGTGGTGGCAAAGAGGACGGTCGTAATGGCTGGAAATGCTCAAAAAAGGCGAAAAGGTACCTTTTTGAGGTCAAAAAAGCAGATTAACATTTGTTTGGTTTTAGACATCTTTTAGACTTGAAAAACACGTTTTATACAATAAGCCCCCTTGCCGCAGGCTCTCTTTTGCCGTTGATTTCAGAGACTGTGTGAAAAAGACTTATTCTCCAATCAGATCAATACGCAGCCACGTTGTTTTTTGAAAAGTGAGATAGCCCCAAAAAGGCTGTTTAGAACGATAAAAGTCGA